>NZ_JAELTL010000110.1:0-6427 GCF_016428815.1 Serratia sp. ASV30
CCCCCCCCCCCCCCCCCCCCCCCCCCCCCCCCCCCCCCCCCCACCCCCTTTTTTAGTTGGCATCGTCGGCAGCGTCAGATGTGTATAAGAGACAGGCACTTTGGAGTTTTCATCTAAAACGCGTTTAGCATTATTAATGTTATCCATAGAAATTTATTCATCCAATGCTGTTATTGTTATTTATCGAACACACTTTTAGCCCCCTTCTCTGAGTCATCATCGAGCGGGGAGCGTCTGTGAGTAAATATCATTCATCTTGTCTATCAACGCCGGTTTCTTAAATGTCAGGTGCGCTGAACCCTTCATGAAGTGCTTGATAGAAAAATACTCATCTTCATAAACCTCCGCCGTATGCCGATGGGTACTGATATCATCATACAGCCGAGCGGTGACGTCCCCCCGGTTATCTGAGATCGCCTTGCCATCCAGCAAATACAACATTCTCTCCAGATCCGCCAATTGATCCCGCCTGTAACTGTGGTTCAGCGTAACCCCCATTGGTTGTAACTCACTAAACCGTTGACGATAATTTTCTTACGAAATTTACAAGGGTGATTCGACTTGTAAAGCCAGGAAAGCGATTTGAAAACGCTGATCACTCCCCGTTCAAACACCTCGCCCTTATCACGATGCAACTGTTCGAACGTGCTGTAGATACTCTCTTCGCTGATAGTTGGCAAGTCTTTGCTCTCCAGATTTCGATACCATTGATCACGCGCTTGAGCATCCATGATCGACAGCATTCCTGACTTTTTCATCAGGTCTTGCCATAGGTCGCGATCAAGATTGCGGGTGATCACTGGCATGGCCGTTTCTGCTTTTTCCATCAGCCAGCAACCGCAGCGGAAGTCTTGCCGCATGGCCCAGTCTCTGGCTATTCCTCCACCGATGCTGTTAGTGATGGCGAGATATCTTCAAGTTGGTGAATCAGGGCTTCAATCTGCGTCAGCGCGATGTTACGACTGGTGACGATACGTTCAATACTGGTGGAGCAGATAATCTCGGTGTGATCGGTTAACACATCGGGTTCAATCACGGTATTCAATGCTGTTGACATCGTTGGGGTTGACTCAAATACAGCATGGAGGCTAGCACTGCAACGAGCAGGGATAGAAAACTTCCGTTTCCACGACTTGCGACATACGTGGGCAAGCTGGTTGATTCAGGCCGGTGTCCCGTTATCTGTTCTGCAGGAAATGGGGGGACGGGAGCCTATTGAAATGGTGCGTCGGTATGCCCACCTGGCAGCAAGTCATTTGACCGAACATACGCGCCAGATTGATGCGATTTTTGGCGTTAGTGTCCCAAATCTGTCCCACCTTGAAAAACAGGAAGGAACAAATGATGAGTAAGTCTATGATTCTAAATGGTACGCCCTACAGGGCTCGAACCTGTGACCTACGGCTTAGAAGGCCGTTGCTCTATCCAACTGAGCTAAGGGCGCATTGAAATGCGGATGCGGCAACCGAGGTTGCGGAGTTGGATTATACGGTCAGAGGTTATTGAGTCAATGCCTTTTGACTCTGTGGTGGTGGCAGAGGTGCTTTATGGCGATTTTTCGCACACAAAAACTATGATAAGTGACCCTAACGCGATGATCTGGCTACGCTAATCCCCTGCCACAATACCGTCTCATCAACCCCTTGTGGTTCAACCGTGGGTGCCAATGGGCGTGGGTTTGCCCTCTGCCCTGCTTTTTGCGACATACAGGCACGTGCCGATCGCACCACGGCGTTGATATCCCCCCAATCGGCCTGCGGGGCATTTAGCACATTACAGGTCTGCGCCAGCATTGCCCTAGGCAACTCACTGGCTGCCAAGGTATTCATCGATGCCTGACAAAGTGGCGTAGCAAGCAGCAATACCAGCACTAAAGGAACGCTACGCATCATTGGTGGCCCCTTTTGTACCACTGCGCCATACGCTGACTCCAGGAAGGGCGGCCCTCCTTCGGCTTACAAAGCCGATGTAATGCCTGCAACAACGCCACCTGCGCCGGATGCAGGGAGGAATCAAACACCGTTTCACCAATATGCCGCTGTTCATCTGCTGGATGTCCACCAGGTTGATGCAATGGATAGAGCCGAGTAATCGTCTGCATGATCCTGCCTCCATAGACCCCAAACGCCAGGGGCAATGGGTAAAGCCTAAAAGACTGGAGGTAAAAAAAGCGTAGAGGATCATTCCGTTGGTGTAAAAAATGTATAAACCGCTACGCAATCGTGTGCTTATTCTCTGCATTAACCCGATCGAAAGCCTGACAGCGCGCCTCTCTTCTGCCAAAATAGCGCCATCCCCCGCTTTTCTTAAATGATGGATTTCCTCACTGATGGCAGCAAAGATTATTGATGGCAAAACGATTGCGCAGCAGGTTAGAAACGAAGTGGCTGAGCAAGTGAAACAACGTCTGGCGGCCGGCAAGCGTGCGCCGGGCCTGGCGGTGGTACTGGTTGGTGAGAATCCGGCTTCGCAGATTTATGTCGCCAGCAAGCGCAAGGCCTGTGAGGAAGTGGGCTTTATTTCCCGCTCTTACGATCTGCCCGCCTCCACCACCGAGCCTGAACTGCTGGCGCTGATCGACAAATTAAACGCCGATAAAGAAATTGACGGCATTCTGGTGCAGCTCCCCTTACCAGCAGGCATTGATAACGTGAAGGTGCTGGAGCGCATCAGCCCGGATAAAGACGTAGACGGTTTCCATCCTTACAACGTCGGCCGCCTGTGTCAGCGCGCACCTAAACTGCGCCCTTGTACCCCACGCGGCATTGTCACCCTGTTGGAACGCTACAACATCGATACCTATGGCCTGAACGCCGTGGTGGTGGGTGCCTCCAACATCGTTGGCCGCCCGATGAGTATGGAGCTGTTGCTGGCCGGGTGTACCACCACCGTCACGCACCGCTTTACCAAAAACCTGCGTCACCACGTCGAAAATGCCGATCTGTTGATCGTTGCCGTGGGCAAACCTGGGTTTATCCCAGGAGATTGGATCAAACCGGGTGCGATCGTGATCGATGTCGGCATCAACCGCTTGGAAAGTGGTAAAGTAGTCGGCGACGTAGACTTCGAAGCCGCAAGCGAACGTGCGGCCTTCATTACTCCGGTTCCAGGTGGCGTCGGCCCGATGACCGTTGCTACACTGATCCAAAATACCTTGCAAGCCTGCGAGGAATTTCACGACGTTCAACCTAACTAAGTTAAGGCAGTATGGAAATTTTTAATCTGGAAGGTCACCCTCATGTCGAACTGTGCGATCTGCTGAAGTTCCAGGGCTGGTGTGACAGCGGCGGTGCCGCGAAAGAAGTGATCGCCGAAGGGCAGGTCAAAGTAAACGGTCAGGTCGAAACGCGTAAGCGCTGCAAGATCGTTGATGGCCAGAAGGTCAGCTACAAAGGCATGAACGTCACGGTTAAAGCCTGATTGTTCAAGCGCCAGCAAAAAAATGCCGGGTCGGCTAAGCTACCCGGCATTTTTGATCCACTCAAACCCGCTAATGCTCCAATGCGACGAAGCACACGTGTTGCATAGCGCGCAGTGAGCCATACAGTTCGTCCAGGGTCGTCCTTTTCCTTACCGTCAGCTTAAAGTTAACTTCAATCTTGTGTTTTTTGACGTCACGTATGGTCATTGCATCAATCAGGTTTCTCTGCTGATTAAGCTGGGCCATCAGGCTGGCTAGCCCTGCCTGCTCATCAAGTATCAGCCGTACTTTGACCTTCCCCAGATATTGATTCCTCGATTGCAGCAGGAAAATATAGGGGCTGATCTTTATCGCCAGTAAAAACAGTGCGGTAGCCAAGAGTGCGTGCAAATAAAAACTGGCTCCACAGGCAATTCCCACTCCCGCCGATGCCCACACGATCGCGGCGGTCGTCAGACCGGAAATGGCGTCATCACGCCGGTGCAAAATCACCCCAGCGCCCAGGAAGCCCACCCCACTGATAATTTGTGCGGCCAACCGCATGGGATCGCTGCGAATATTGACGGAGATCTCGGCGTAATACTCTGCAGACTGAATCGACACCACCGTTAATACGCAGCTGGCGACGGCAATGATCACGCAGGTTTTAAACCCAACGGGCTTGCCCTTGGATTCACGTTCCAGACCAATCACGCCCCCCAGAACAAACGCCGCGACTATCTTGCCTACCGTCGCCAGATGGAGCGGCCCCAACCCGCCCAGCACCGATAACCAGCTGTCCATGTTGCTTCCTATTGCTTCGCGGGTTTCATTGCCGCCGGTGTTTTCTGTTTAGAAAGATCGTCCTTGAAGAAAATAAAGAAGAAGACCGAGACAACGCCGGCGATAATCGCCGAGAACAGCCAGAAGCTTTCCCACTGCGGTAACGCCTGTGGCCCCTGCTCCGTCACCGTGCTGTTGAAGATCTGGCCGCAAATGGTGGACGCGAACAGCAAGCCAAAACCATTGGAGACGATAAAGCGCAGACTCTGGGCCTGGGCTTTGATTTCGGGCCGTGCTTTACGGTCAACATAGATATCCCCCACCGTAAAGAAGAAGTCCCAGCAGAAGCCTTGCAGCATCAGGCCAATCAGGACAAACGTCATGTTGGCGTCAAGCGCAGCCTGGGAGAACAGCACCGAGCGGATGATCCAGCACACTGCGCCCATCATCAACGTCACCTTGAAGCCCGCTTTCAGTAGGAAGAACGAAAGCAGGAACATAAACACCACTTCGCAGGCGATCCCTACCTGCATCATGGAGGCGGCGTTATCAAACCCAAGCGCTTTGAGGAATACCGGTATATAGGCGGAATAGGCCGTTTTGGGGATCATCAACACAAAGATGCTCAGCATCAGAATGGAGAAGTTACGATCTTTAAATAGCGACAGCGCATCCAGGCACAGCAGATCGCGCAGGGTGAAGGTGCTGCCCTTGGCCTTCGGCGGTGTATCCGGCAAAGTAAAACAGTACAGCCCCAATGCCACCCCAGCGGCCGAAGCAATGTACCAGGTCATGGTATCGCCGGAATATCCCATCTGACCGATGATGAAACCTATCGCCATAAAACCGAAGGTGCCAAACACGCGGATCACCGGGAAATACTTCACGCCGTTGATATGGCTAAAGCTGATGCTGTTGGCCAGCGCGGTAGTCGGATAGAACAGCAACCCGACCAGGAAGATCATCACCAGCGTCATGGTGGTGTCCTGCGCCTCGATAAACTGTGGCACACAAAGGATCACCCCGGCGTTGATCAGGTGCAGGATCGCCATGACTTTCTGCGAAGCAAAGAAGCGGTCTGCGACCATGCCGATAAACAGCGGCGAGAGTATGGTTGCCAATCCCAGCAGCGCATAAGATGAACCGATAATGGCGGCCATGCCGTAGGTGCTCAGCACCAGGCCCATCGTCATATTCCAGGCACCCTGCATGAAATACTGCACAAACATCATGATCAGCAGGCGAGGAGTCTTGTTAAAGTCCATGAGTTATCCCCCTATGCCACGTTAACGGTCAGGCCGTCATACGCAACGGTGATGTTTTTATCACGGCAGGCTGCCACCAGCTCCTCATGCAGCAACTTGCCGCTGTGAGAAATATGCGACACCACGATCTGGCTGCCGGCATGCAGGCACTCCATCGCACGCAGTTTCTCTTGGGCGGCAAACACGGTTTCCAGGCTCATATGATTGTCGGTGCGATCGTCGCCGTTGAAACCGTAAGTGCATTCCAGCACCACCAAATCCAACGCTTTGCCCTGTAGCCACTGCCAGGTGAGTTCCGGGAACCAGCCCGAATCATGGCCATAGAAAATCGTCTGCCCGTCTTTTTCGATCACATACACGTAGCAAAGCTCCCACTTGGCGTGGTTGGCCAGCAGCGGTGTGATCTTGTAGCCATGGCTTTCTACGGTGACGAAAGGCACCAAGCAGTGGAAACCAAAGCGCTGTTTGCTGTAGCCCGGCAATACCGCAGCACAGCCGTTGATCGCTCGATCGTTACCAAAAATCTCCAATGGATGGTCGATATCGAAGCCGTAACCCTCCATTCGGCTAAACAGCTCACCGACGTTGAAATGGTCTGGATGGGTGTGGGTAAACAGCAGGTCGGTGATACCACTTGCGTCCAGCCCATCACGCAACAGCTGTTGGCTGAACTCCGGGGCGACGTCGATCAACATCACATCATCAATAATCGCCGAAGAGTGGGTACGCAGATCTTTCCCCTTGAGAAAACGGGCCTGTTGGCAATGTTCACAGCGGCAAAACGGATTGGGGATCCCTTCAGAGGCAGCCGATCCCAGGAAATGTATTTTCATTTTTTATCCTTTTTATTCAGTACATTACTGACCTATTGCTCCTATCTCCTTCGTTAATTTGGTCGACGAAAGTGATTTTGGAACGTGTCAATCATAGTCATGAGGGCAAAAAACGGTTAATACTGCAATGAATATTGGTGATCCGC
>NZ_JAELTL010000111.1:0-6453 GCF_016428815.1 Serratia sp. ASV30
CTTCATAACGGTCGATAAACCACAGGCGCTCCTGGGCAAACGACAGCCGCTGTTCCTCAGGCCGGGCGATCGACGGTGCCTGGATGATCTGGCTACCCTGCGCGGTATTATCAATAAATGCCGCCAGTGCACGGATGGATCTCAGGCGGAACAGGTCAGAGACATGCACACTTTTTTCTAACGCGCGGGTCAAACGGCCCACCAGCTTGATCGCCAGAATGCTGTTGCCCCCCAGGCGATAGAAGTCGTCCAGCACGCTGAGGCTGTCCTGCGGGAGGGCGAGCAGCTCGGCGAAGACCTCGGCCAGTTGCTGCTCGGTCGCCGTCGCTGGTGCCACCCGGTCTGCCTGCGCCTCAAACGTGGGGACCGGCAAGGCAGCACGATCGACCTTGCCGTTGACGGTCATCGGTAGCGACAGCAGGTGAACCAGGGCCGACGGCACCATGTAGTCCGGCAGAACCTGTTGCAGATGGGCGCGCAACACATCTTGCTCCAAGGGGGCCTGTGCGACGTAGTATGCCGTCAGATGGGTATGCCCCGCCGGGTTAGTGCTCGCCAGGACCAGTGCCTGCTGGATGGCAGGATGCTCGATCAGCCGGGCTTCGATCTCCCCCGGCTCAATACGGAAGCCACGGATCTTGACCTGGAAGTCATTGCGGCCCAGGTATTCGATATTACCGTCCGGCAGGTAACGGCCCCGGTCCCCGGTTTTGTAAAGGCGGGCGTTTTCACCACGGCTGCGTTCGGCATCGCTGCGGAACGGATTGGCAATAAACGCGTCCGCTGTCGCCTGCGGGTTATTCCGATAGCCGCGTCCAACGCCAGCACCGCCGATATACAACTCACCAATCGCACCTTGTGGGACGGGGCGCAGGTGACGATCCAGCAGATAGACGCAAACGTTGTTGATCGCCTTGCCGATATTGGTATTGGCATCGCCAGGTTGATAGATCCGCGCCGTCGCCCAAACGGTGGTTTCGCTAGGCCCGTAACCGTTGATCAAACGGACTCCGGCCTCACAGTAGCGGTCAATCATCGCCGCATCGATACACTCCCCACCAACGACCAGCGTGGACAGTTCCAGAAGTTCATTTTGTGCCAGTAACGCCGGAGGAATAAAGGCGAAATCGATAGCGTGATCCCTGATATAGGCAGAGAGCGCGATAAAGTCGAGACGTTGGTGTTCTGCCAGAATATGCAGGCAATGGCCATTCAACAAGGCACAGAAAACATCCAGCGCATGGGCATCGAAAACATATTCCGAGTACCACAACGTGTTTAGCCTGGCAGCCTGCTCATAGCCCGTAGGCATACCTAGCAGGTCTGACTGCCCTTGCGCCAGGTTGATTAACGAGTGATGTTCAATCATCACCCCTTTTGGCCGGCCAGTGGTTCCGCTGGTAAAGATGATATAAGCCAAATCGTCTGGCTGCGTGCGTGACGGTACATTGCTGTCGTCGAGCTGCGCCAGCCTGTTGGCCAATTGCGGGTTATCAATATCCAGCAGAGGGAAACCACAGCCAGCGATGCGTGCATCATAATGCTGCTGCGTCAGGATCAACACCGGTTTAACGTCGTCAACCAGCAGACTCAAGCGCTCCAACGGTGCCTGAGGGCTAATCGGGACATAGGCCGCCCCGGCCTTGAGTACGGCCAGCATGGCAATGACCATATGGGTCGACTTATCAAAATAGAGGGCAATCGCGCTGTCAGGCTGTATCGCAAAGTTCGCCTGCAGGTAAGCCGCCAACTGGTTCACCCGCTGATTTAACTCGCGATACGTCAACCGAGTATCCTGATATACCAACGCCAAAGCATCCGGCGTTCTGGCAGCCTGCTCTTCAAACATCTGACCGACCAGTTTATTCCGCTCCACGGCAACCTGAACCCGCGGCTGGTTTGCTACCAGCTGCGTATAGTCCTCCTTCGTCAGCAGCGATAACGCCTGGGGAGCCATGGCCGGGTCCGCGATCAACTGCTGTACGGTGAGCCGAATTCCCTGCAGCACGCCTTCAATGGCCGAACGGCTGAACAGCTCGCCCGCATAGTTGATCTTGAACTCAATCCGTCCATCCTGTTCGTACACCATGATGCCCAGCGGGTAATCCAGTTTTTCATCACTGTCCTCAAACTCGAGTTTGAACAGGCTCTCGCCGTTATCGGCAGGCACCGGATAGTTTTCAAACACGAATAGCGAGTTGAACAGACGTACCCCCGCCTTTTGCAGTGTGATCAGGCTGATATTGCTGTAGCTATTGATGTCATTAATATGGGCCTGCAGGCGTTTGACATTGTCGATGATCGCCTCATCGGCATGTGCCAGAACGACAGGCAACGTATTGATATATAACCCAACAGAGCGCTCTATCTCCTCCACCGGCAGGTTACGACCAGACACCGTCATGCCCACAATCGTCACGTCCGCATGGCTATAAAGGCTGAGCTGTTGGTGCCAGCAATACTGCATCAGCGCATTCAACGTCACGCCATGCTGCCGCGAGAGCGCCTTCAGCCCGTGGTAAAGCTCACCGGCCAATGCGGTCGACACGCTCTGAGGGTCTTGTAAGTGTTTATATTCACTTAAATTGACGTGCTTCATCTCAGGCTTTAGCAGGCCGGTGAGATTCTCTTGCACCTCCAAGCCACCCAGATAGTTTTGCCAGAACTGCTCGGTTTCCTGGCTAACCGTCTGTAGCAATGCCTGTGCCTCCAGATAGCTTTGATCTGCGGTTTGCTCCGGCGCGCTTCCCTGTTGCAGGGCCAGATAATTTTGGTGCACGTCGTTGAGCAAGATCGGCAGGCTCCAGCCGTCCAGAATCGCGTGATGGTTATTAAACAAACAAATGTAGTGTTCGGCCGCGCACTTAACGATATACAGCCGGAATAACCCGCTAGCAGACAAATCGAAATGGGTCTGCTGATCCTGCTTGATGAGTTCAGCCATGGTGCTTGCTTGTGCACGTTCGTCCTGCTCACTGATATCGATAAACTGCCAACCAAAGGTGCCTTGCTTATCGACAATCTGCACAAACTCTTCCTGCCAGGAGAATCTTAGCCGCAGCGCCGGATATTTCGCCTGGCTGCATTGCCACGCCCGTTTTAACAGCTCGACATCCAACGCATTACGATAGTGCCAGACCATTTGCGTACGATAGGCGTTGTCGACATCGCCTTGCAGTACGTAATGATAAATAAACCCTTGTTGCAGGCTGTTAGCCGGATAAATCGCCGCCACCTCTTCATCCTGCTGGAGGTGCACTAACAATTCACCGGAGACCACGCCATTAACATCAGACTCGGTGAGATAAGAGCGAGATGACCGCTTAAGCTCATCGATCAACTGGATTAACCGCTGGCGATAAGTCGTGGCGAACAGTTCGAGCTGTTCCGGGCTGAGATCACCCTCGACCAGGAACTGTAATTGACCATTGAGCACACCGCCGTTCAGCGCTAAAAAGTCCGTTGTGCGGTTATTCGCTGATAATGCCGACCCCGTAGATTCCTGAACAAACGCCCACTCGCCATCCCGTTCATCACCATCAAACTGGCCAAGGTAGTTGAAGCTCACTGCCGGCAATGCCTGCGCATCATAGCCAACCAACACGCCATAGCCTAAGCCATGGTGAGGAGGGGTTCGCAGCCTGTCTTTAATCAACGGTAAATTGCGTACAAGGTCACGATGCTCAATACGCAGATTGACCGGATACATGCAGGTAAACCAACCGACGGTATTATTGATATCCACATCGTCAAACATCGCCTCTCTGCCATGCCCTTCCAGCAGGACATACTGGCTGTCACCGCCAACCACCTGCGACAATGCATCTGCCAGTACGGTCAGCAGAATATCGTTCACCTCGGTGTGATAAACATGATGAAGGTCTCGCAACAGACAACCGGTTTGCTGTTGCGACAGGCTTATCATCGTACGATTGAGCGTCCCCACGCGATGGGCGTCCAAACACTGGTGCCAGGCGTCCAAATCCGTGGTCAGGTTCTCCCAGTAGTGCCTCTCATCCCTATGGTTGTTCACGGCAACGGCTGGGTAGTTTTGCAGCGAGTTGACCCATTGGCGGTAACTCGTGCCTTTCTGGCCCAGGATAGTTTGCGCATCAGCCGTCGCATCAAGGTTATCGCCTTGTGCTGCAAAGAACTGGTAAAGCGTGCGTAAGTCGTGGTTAATAATCCGCCAGCTGACCGCATCAATATTGAGATGGTGTACCGCTACATGGATACGCGCAGTCTCATCAGCGTAGCCTGCAATATAACCGATATGGAACAGTGGCCCTTCTGCCAGGCAAAAACGGTTCTGCCAGGCCGTCAACTGCGCATCGAGCTGAACGGCTGTGAAATCCTGTTGATTGATCGCATCAAATGGCAAGGTCGCTATCGTTTGACGGTAGTGGCCGACAGCGGCATCATTCGGGTAAACGGCACGCAAAATGTCATGATATTCAACCAGTTTAGCCACGCTCAAACGCAGTAACTCAACGTTTAACGTTGGCACTTTAACCATAAATGCCTGGTTCCAATGCCCAGCATCAGGCAATTTCCCCGCCTCTACGGCCTGGAAGAACCAGCGCTGGATCGGCGCCAAGGGGAGCTCATCCGCCAGCATGCCCGCCTCTGACTGGATAACCGGCAAATTGTCCCCCTGACGTTGCAGCAGGTAAGTGCTCAATGCTTTGGCCGTTCTGTGGGCAAAGATGTCTTTCACCGTGAGATGGTGGCCAGATAACTTTTTGAGTTTATTCGCCAGTTGGATACTGCTGATACTGTCCCCGCCCAAGCGGAAGAAATCATCAGTGATCCCTACCGCATAATCCTTAAGCTGTAATACCTCCGCAAATACGCGGCAGATCAGCATTTCACTCTCGTTGGCTGGGGCCACGTAGTTCGCCTCATCCGTTAATATCGGCAGAGGTAAGGCTTTGCGATCCAACTTATTGTTCATGTTCATCGGCAATGCCGTTAAATGAACAAACGCCGTGGGGATCATATAGGCAGGCAAACGCTGTTGCAGATGCTCAGACAGCACATCTGCTGGCAATGCGTCTGGCGCAACATAATAGGCCACCAGATACTTTTGCCCCGAGTCATGCTCCAGTGCCAGTACCACAACCTGTTCAATCTGTGGATATTGGGTCAGACAGCTTTCGATTTCGGCCAATTCGATCCTGAAGCCACGGATCTTCACCTGGGCATCATTACGCCCAATATAGTCAATCTTACCGTCGTTCAGGTAACGGACTAAATCGCCCGTTTTATACAGCCGATCGTGACGGCCTCGCGCTTTATCTTCATCACTTTGCAGTGGGTTGACGATAAACGCCTGATGAGTCGCCTCAGGGTTATTTAAATAACCACGGCCTACACAGTCACCACTGATATAGAGCTCACCCACGGCACCCTCAGGGAGCGGCCGTAGAGAACCGTCCAGAATATAAGCGTAAGCATTGCCTATCGGCCGGCCAATGATGGTATTGCTATCGCCCGTTTGGTAAACATTCCTGGTGACAAAGACCGTGGTTTCCGTTGGGCCATAGCAGTTAACTATTTTTACCCCCTGAGCGCTATAGCGCTCTATCACGCTGCTACTGGCCACCTCCCCTCCCAGGATTAGCGTGGAAAGCCCCAGTGTTTCATTGTTATTTAGCAGCGCAGGGGGCACAAAACCGATATCAATGGCATGTTGTTTAATGTAGGCAGCAAGCGCACCGAAATTCAAACGTATCTCTTTAGACAAGACATGTAAGCAATGGCCGGTCAGCAACGGGCTGAACACATCCAGAACATGCGCATCAAAGGTATAATTTGAATAGAAAAGGTAACTTTTTGTCGGCTCTCCGACCTGGCAGATCTCAGTGCCAAAGATACTCCGCTGAGCCTCCACAAGATTGGCGACAGAATGATGCTCAATCATCACCCCTTTAGGAGTTCCCGTCGTCCCGCTGGTATAGATGACATAAATCAGATTGTCAGGTTTGGTTTGGGTTGCCACGTTAACCACCTGGTGGCTGGCAGCCCGCGCTATCAACTCAGGATCGTCCACGCACAGCAGCGCCGTCTTCTGTGGATCAATCAGCTTGGCCAGCGCCTCTTGCGCGCCCAACTCCGTCAGAATAACGCGGGAATGAATATTTTCTATCGTCCAGAGCATTCTCTCCGCGGGCATATCGGGGCTAAGCGGTACATAGGCAGCTCCGGCCTTCAACACCGCCAGGATACTCACGATCATGCGCTCCGATCTTTCCAGGCAAAGCCCGATCAGATCGTCCGGTTGTAAAACAAACTGCGCTCTCAAGTAAGCGGCCAACCGGTTGGCGCGTTCATTCAACTGCCGATAGGTCAGGCTCACCCCCTCAAACACCAGTGCGATATTCTCTGGGGTTCTTGCTACCTGCGCCTCGAACATTTCGTGGATCGTCATATCCCGTGGGTAATCGCATTCTG
>NZ_JAELTL010000112.1:0-5563 GCF_016428815.1 Serratia sp. ASV30
CCATCTGAGCAGCACCGGTGATCATGTTTTTCACGTAGTCGGCGTGCCCTGGGCAGTCAACGTGCGCGTAGTGACGAGTCGGGGTGTCATATTCAACGTGAGAAGTGTTGATGGTGATACCACGAGCCTTCTCTTCTGGCGCGTTGTCGATCTGGTCGAAAGCACGTGCAGAACCACCGTAGGTTTTAGCCAGAACGGTAGTGATTGCAGCAGTCAGGGTAGTTTTGCCGTGGTCAACGTGGCCGATAGTACCGACGTTAACGTGCGGTTTTGAACGTTCAAATTTTTCTTTAGACATCGATTGTCCCTCTAAGACACGGATAAATCGGTGGTATCACCACATCAACCAAGCATTTGCTTGTTGAATTCAGGAAACAGAAAGAAAATCAGGGGGCGAGAAATTAAGAAGTGGTGCTGATAGGCAGATTCGAACTGCCGACCTCACCCTTACCAAGGGTGCGCTCTACCAACTGAGCTATATCAGCACATCTTGGAGCGGGCAGTGGGAATCGA
Source organism: Serratia sp. ASV30 (assembly GCF_016428815.1). Classification (NCBI taxonomy): domain Bacteria; kingdom Pseudomonadati; phylum Pseudomonadota; class Gammaproteobacteria; order Enterobacterales; family Yersiniaceae; genus Serratia; species Serratia sp. ASV30. The sequence continues at coordinate 514 of NZ_JAELTL010000112.1, forward strand.
ACCCACATCATCAGCTTGGAAGGCTGAGGTAATAGCCATTATACGATGCCCGCATCCTGGAACTCGGCTACCTGACTTTTCTGTAGACTTTAAAGGTGGAGAGAAGGATTGTTCGTCGCTTAACTCTTCACCCTTCGTGCCAGCAACTTCCGTTACGCGGCGCGAACTGTTTGAAGGTTTTCACCTTCCCCGACCGGCGCTTGATTCAGCATTACCGCTCGGTGTGACCCAGTACCTCGGGTCTAATATGGTGGTGGGGGAAGGATTCGAACCTTCGAAGTCTGTGACGGCAGATTTACAGTCTGCTCCCTTTGGCCGCTCGGGAACCCCACCAGATTTTAACTACTTTATACTTGAATGGTGCCGGCTACCGGAATCGAACTGGTGACCTACTGATTACAAGTCAGTTGCTCTACCTACTGAGCTAAGCCGGCATCAAGTGCAGCGCATTCTAGGTAGAGCTGACGGGCTATGCAACAAAAAAATTGCGATCTAAGCCCTATCGCTCATAAATCAGCCGATTTCTGCATCCGGCTCGCAATTTTTTACCGTTGAGGCGCATAATTTCATCAATTTTGGACATTACTCTAAACTATTTTAGACCTATCCTGCTGAGGCTTTCCCTGCACTTTGCCCTATCGCTCAATCAAAGATAGCCCATCGGTTGAAAGCGGCTATCGGGGTAGTGCACCACAAAGAGGACAGTGCTCTCTGATGGTGCCTGTATACCGCTTTCGTCCCTGGATTGGCTGCCCCCGCACAGGTTAGCCGTATTGGCGCGTTTATTGCTTATCTTCATTATCCCAAATAACCAGGAGGTATGACCGATGAAAATTGTCCTGATCAATGCGGCAACGCTTCCCATTTACCGCGCCGAGCTGGCGCAGTTGCTCACCGATGCGGTCACTCACGGGGCTTCAGTAGGTTACGACACGCAAATTCCCCACGAAGATGCCGAGAGCTACTTCCATAGCCTGCGCCCAGCATTGGCCAAAGGAGAGTTGCTATTGTGGATTGCCAGAGATGAAAGCGGCGTCATTGGCACCGTCCAACTAGCCCTGTGTCAGAAGCCCAACGGCCGCAACCGGGCCGAAGTACAAAAACTGCTGGTGCACAGCCGCGCCCGTCGCAATGGCGTTGGCCAGGCGTTGATGAAAACGCTGGAAAAAACGGCGCTTGAGATCCACCGTGGCCTGCTTTATCTGGACACCCAGGCCGGCTCTGCAGCCGAAGCGCTGTATCGCTCGTTAGGTTACCGCTGCCTCGGGGAGATACCCGATTACGCCGCGGCTCCCGACGGGTATTACCACCCGACGGCGATTTACTACAAGCGGCTGTTTGCCGTTCAGCAACCCTCTCGCGCCGCCGCAAGCTGACCTGAAAACGGTATCATTACCCAGTGATACCGCCCTGCAACAAGCCCTTTATCAATTGCGTACCTGTTCGCACTATTGGTAAAAACTGCCACTAATCGACCACAAATGCGAAAAAAGTCTACGCCTAAAAGCCAGCTGTCTATAATATGCAGTTTGATTATTATCTGGAGTTGGCGTCCAGCGCCTTTCCCAACCTGCGTTAACAGGCAGAATTTGGCTTATGATAAAAAGAGATCAATCTTTAGCGACGCCTTACCTTCAGTTCGATCGCAGCCAGTGGGCCGCGTTACGGGATTCGGTGCCGCTGACGCTGTCGGAAGAAGAGATTGTTAAACTCAAAGGGATTAACGAAGATCTCTCCTTGGAAGAAGTCGCGCAGATCTACTTGCCGCTCTCACGGTTGCTGAACTTCTATATCAGTTCTAACCTGCGTCGCCAGGCAGTTCTGGAGCAATTCCTTGGCACAGATGGCCAACGCATTCCTTATGTGATCGGCATTGCTGGCAGCGTAGCGGTGGGTAAAAGTACCACGGCGCGTTTGTTGCAGGCGTTGTTGAGCCGCTGGCCGGAACATCGTAGCGTGGAGCTGATCACCACAGACGGCTTTCTGCACCCGAACAAGGTGCTGAACGAGCGCGGCCTGATGAAGAAGAAAGGATTCCCGCAATCCTACGATATGCATAGCCTGGTGAAATTCGTTTCGGAAGTTAAATCCGGTGCCAAACGTGTTACTGCCCCGGTTTACTCTCATCTGATCTATGACGTCGTGCCTGAAGGCAATAAAGTTATCGAACAGCCTGATATTCTGATCCTGGAAGGATTGAATGTTTTGCAAAGCGGGATGGACTATCCACACGATCCTCACCGGGTATTTGTTTCCGACTTTGTTGATTTCTCCATCTATGTCGATGCCCCTGGCGATCTATTGCAAAGCTGGTATATCAACCGCTTCCTGAAATTCCGTCAGGGTGCGTTCTCTAATCCAGACTCCTATTTCCATAGCTATGCGCAGTTGCCGGAAACGGAGGCGATCAACATCGCCACCCAGCTGTGGAATGAGATTAATGGTCTGAATTTACAGCAAAATATCTTACCCACTCGCGAGAGGGCCAGCTTGATTATGACTAAGAGCGCCAATCACGCAGTGGACAGTGTACGGTTACGGAAATAATAGATAGCGAAAGAGAGGCCAGTGGCCTCTCTTATTTTAGCTTATTCAGCACTCCGCAAAGATATTTCACCACCAATAAAGGGTTTTATTACCCCCTCTTGCTCAAGCAGTAATGCACCCTGCTGATCAATACCGCGGGCAATACCGAAAATCTGTTGTTCACCAATTAATAGCTTAACTGGGCGATCGATAAAGTTATCTAATTTACGCCAACGTGAAATAAAGGGAGCTAACCCGTCTATTTCAAATTGCCGTAATGAATGGCGTAACTCATTAAGCAATTTGGCGGCCAGTTCATTACGATCGATAGTGATCCCGGCTTCCTGTAGGTTGATCCAGCGCTGATCAATCTGACTAGCGTTGGTTTCACGCATCGCCATGTTGATACCAGCTCCCAGCACCAACTGGGCTGCATCCCCGGTTTTACCGGTCAGCTCAACCAGAATACCGGCCAACTTGCGATCGTTAAGGTATAAATCATTGGGCCACTTCACACGGACCTGATCTGCACCGAGACGCTGCAACACTTCTGCCATCACGATGCCAATAACCAGGCTCAACCCCATCGCGGCCGCGGGCCCTTGTTCAAGACGCCAGAACATGGATAAATATAGGTTGGCCCCGAAAGGCGAAATCCACTGCCGCCCACGCCGCCCACGCCCTGCCTGCTGGTACTCGGCTATACAGGCGTCACCGGAAGTCAATTCTGCAAGCCTGTCCAACAGATACTGGTTGGTTGAATCAACGACGGGCAACACCGTGACCCGCTTGTCTTCCAGTAAACCAAGAATACGCTCAGCATCCAGCAAGTTGATCGCCGCAGGCAGGCTATAGCCTTTTCCCGGAACCGTGAACACATCCAACCCCCACTCCCGGATGGTCTGAATATGCTTGTTAATCGCTGCGCGGCTCATTCCCAATGACTCACCCAAATGTTCGCCAGAGTGGAACTCTCCGTCCGCCAGTAGGGAGATGATCTTCAGTGGTACAGTGGTGTCTCTCATGAAATGACCTCTACGGCATCCAGCTCACCAGTAGCGCCCATAAAACGTACCTCTGGCTCTAACCAGACATCGAATTTCTTCGCTACCGTATTGCGCACGTGCCTGGCCAGAGCAACCACATCCTGGCTGCTGGCATTATCGGCATTTACCAATACCAAGGCCTGCTGACGGTGCACAGCTGCGCCACCGATCTGATGCCCCTTGAGTGAACACTGATCGATCAGCCAACCGGCAGCCAGCTTTTCTTGCCCGTCCGGCTGCGGATAATGTGGCATTGCTGGATATTGTGCTAATAACGTTTTAGCGACTTCCCCGCTCACCAGTGGGTTTTTAAAGAAGCTGCCTGCATTGCCGGTAATACGTGGATCCGGCAGCTTGCTGCGCCGCATGGCGCATACCGCATCAAATACCTGCTGCGGCGTTACCGTCTTGGGATCCAGCTTGGCAAGGTCGCCGTAGTTCAGCAGCGGGCTCCACTGTTTGCTAAGCCGTAAACCCACGGCCACAATCACGAAGCCTTGCTTAAGCTCATGCTTAAAAACGCTTTCCCGGTAACCAAACTGGCAGCGTTCAGGATCCATACGATCGATTTCGCCCGTAGTCAGGTTCAGCAGGTCGACATATTCACAGACCTGTTTAAGCTCAATGCCGTACGCCCCGATATTCTGGATCGGGGCCGAACCGACTAAACCTGGGATCAAGGCCAGATTTTCCAGCCCAGGGATGCCACGCTCGAGCATCTGGCTAACCAGATAGTGCCAGTTCTCTCCGGCGCTGACATGCAGATGCCAGGCGTCCTGCTCTTCCCTGACCGTGATACCTTTTAACTGGTTAATCATGACCGTACCGGCAAAATCCTCCAGGAACAGGACGTTGCTCCCTTCACCGAGTACCAGCAGTGGCTCTTGGCGCTTTTGCGCCTGCTGCCAGGCTTTAATCATCATTTCAATTTCTTCAGCAATGACTAAATGCGCTGCATTGACCGGGAGCGCAAAAGTATTGTGATGTTTTAAAGACGCGCTTTCAGTAGACATGATTTAAATACTCTGACGGAACAAATTATCATCTAGTCTACTCGATCCACCGCGCATGGCTATTATTTGTTTTTATTCACTTGTAATTTCTTGTTAGCTAATAACCGCAAGCCTCATAGGATATTAAAAATATCCTTGTAAATCATAATAATATGGTAATTACATTATCTCGACTCTTGCAGAAGTCTGAGTTATATAAAATCTATCAGCATTAATGATATGTATGAATTAGCCTGGCCGGTTTGGAACTAAAAATTTCATGAATATTTCCAGGTGGGAACCCGGTTATATTTAATCATTTACCAATGAAGAGATAATTCGGGATAGCCGAGTAATGTGTCCCCTCACCCTAACCCTCTCTCCCAGGAGAGGGAACCGATCGAGCCCGCTGATATTCCTCAGAACTTCTTATCTTTCTGATTACTCATCACTGCCGAAGTGGTATGGCTAATCAAAGGTTCCGAC
>NZ_JAELTL010000113.1:0-5493 GCF_016428815.1 Serratia sp. ASV30
GTCTAAAGCAGACCGCGAAGAAGCTCGTACCATGACCCGTGGCGGTAAAGGCAAGCGTAAGCCAAGCACCCTGCAGCAGGGCTTTAACAAGCCGGCTCAGGTGGTTAACCGTGACGTGGTGATCGGCGAGACCATCACCGTTGCCGAACTGGCTAACAAGATGGCGGTAAAAGGTTCTCAGGTCATCAAAGCGATGATGAAGCTGGGCGCTATGGCCACCATCAACCAGGTCATCGACCAGGAAACCGCACAGCTGGTTGCCGAAGAGATGGGCCACAAAGTTATCCTGCGTCGTGAGAACGAGCTGGAAGAAGCGCTGATGAGCGACCGTGACACCGGCGCGGGCGCCGAGTCTCGTGCGCCAGTCGTGACCATCATGGGCCACGTTGACCATGGTAAAACCTCTCTGCTCGACTACATCCGCTCCACCAAGGTGGCGGTTGGCGAAGCAGGTGGTATTACCCAGCACATCGGTGCTTACCACGTAGAAACCGAAAACGGCATGATCACCTTCCTGGATACCCCAGGCCACGCAGCGTTTACCTCAATGCGTGCTCGTGGTGCTCAGGCGACCGATATCGTGGTTCTGGTAGTAGCAGCAGACGACGGCGTGATGCCACAAACCATCGAAGCCATTCAGCATGCTCAGGCGGCTAAAGTGCCATTGGTGGTTGCGGTTAACAAAATTGACAAACCAGAAGCCGATCCAGACCGCGTTAAGCAAGAGCTGTCGCAGTATGGCGTTATGCCAGAAGAGTGGGGTGGTGAAGCTCAGTTCGTCCACGTATCTGCGAAAGCCGGTACCGGTATCGACGAACTGTTGAACGCTATCTTGCTGCAGGCTGAAGTTCTCGAACTGAAAGCGGTTCGTAGCGGCATGGCGAGCGGTGTGGTAATCGAATCCTTCCTGGATAAAGGCCGTGGCCCAGTGGCTACCGTGCTGGTACAGGAAGGGACGCTGAACAAGGGCGATATCGTCCTGTGCGGCTTCGAGTATGGCCGTGTTCGTGCGATGCGTGACGAATTGGGCCGTGAAGTGACCTCTGCGGGTCCGTCTATCCCGGTTGAGATCCTGGGTCTGTCCAGCGTTCCTGCTGCGGGTGACGAAGCGACCGTCGTGCGTGACGAGAAGAAAGCGCGTGAAGTTGCGCTGTACCGTCAAGGCAAGTTCCGCGAAGTTAAACTGGCTCGCCAGCAGAAATCTAAACTGGAGAACATGTTCGCGAACATGACCGAAGGTGAAGTTTCTGAACTGAACATCGTGCTGAAAACCGACGTACAGGGTACCTGTGAAGCGATTTCCGATTCACTGCAGAAACTCTCCACCGATGAAGTGAAGGTGAAGATTGTGGGTTCTGGCGTAGGTGGTATCACCGAAACCGACGCAACCCTGGCTGCGGCATCCAACGCCATCATCCTGGGCTTCAACGTGCGTGCGGATGCTTCTGCCCGCCGCGTGATCGAGTCAGAAAGCCTGGATCTGCGTTACTACTCCGTGATCTATAACCTGATCGACGAAGTGAAGCAGGCGATGAGCGGTATGTTGGCGCCTGAGTACAAACAGCAGATCATCGGTCTGGCTGAAGTACGTGATGTGTTCAAATCACCTAAGTTCGGCGCTGTTGCCGGCTGTATGGTGACCGAAGGCAACATCAAGCGTCACAACCCAATCCGCGTGCTGCGTGACAACGTGGTTATCTATGAAGGCGAGCTGGAATCCCTGCGCCGCTTCAAAGATGACGTTAACGAAGTCCGTAACGGTATGGAATGTGGTATCGGCGTTAAGAACTACAACGACGTGCGCGTTGGCGACATGATCGAAGTGTTCGAAATCATCGAGATCCAGCGTACCATCGCTTAAGCCTCGAAAAACGCTTAAATCTGTTTTAGGGGGGCCTTGTGCCCCCCGATTTGTCTGGAGGGTTTCCAAATGGCAAAAGAATTCAGCCGCGGTCAACGCGTGGCACAAGAAATGCAAAAAGAGATTGCGATGATCTTGCAGCGTGAAGTCAAAGATCCGCGTGTCGGCATGGCTACCGTTTCAGGTGTTGAAGTGTCTCGCGATCTGGCTTACGCCAAAGTTTACGTCACCTTCCTGAACGTGCTGACTGAAAACCACGATCCGGATCTGGTGACCAACGGCATTAAAGCGTTGCAGGATGCCTCTGGTTATATCCGTACGCTGCTGGGCAAAGCGATGCGCCTGCGCGTAGTGCCGGAACTGACCTTCTCCTACGATAACTCACTGGTTGAAGGCATGCGCATGTCCAACCTGGTGACCAACGTAGTGAAGAACGATGCCGAACGTCGCAATGCATCAGGCGATGAAGAGGAGGCTTAATGAGTCGCCCTCGCCGTCGCGGCCGTGACATTCACGGTGTACTGCTGCTGGACAAACCGCAGGGCCTGTCGTCTAACGATGCCCTGCAAAAAGTAAAGCGTATCTATAATGCCAACCGCGCGGGCCATACTGGCGCGCTCGATCCACTGGCGACCGGTATGTTGCCAATCTGTCTGGGTGAGGCCACCAAGTTCTCCCAGTACCTGCTCGATTCCGACAAGCGTTACCGTGTGATTGCCCGTTTGGGCCAGCGCACGGACACCTCGGATGCCGATGGCCAGATCGTGCAGGAGCGGCCGGTAAACTTCACCCAGGCGCAGCTCGATACCGCACTGGACACCTTCAGGGGTAACATCCAGCAGGTGCCGTCGATGTATTCCGCACTGAAATACCAGGGCAAAAAGCTGTACGAATATGCTCGCCAGGGTATCGAAGTCCCGCGTGAAGCACGCAGCATCACCGTGTATGAGTTGCAGTTTATCCGCTGGGAAGGGGATGAACTTGAGCTGGAAATTCACTGCTCGAAAGGCACTTACATCCGCACTATTACGGATGACCTCGGTGAACTGCTGGGCTGTGGAGCGCACGTGATTTATCTGCGCCGCCTGCAGGTGGCGAAGTACCCGATCGCCCGCATGATCACGCTGGAACAGCTAAATGCGTTAGTGGAGCAGGCACAGGAGCAGAACATTGCGCCAAGCGAACTGCTCGATCCGTTGCTGATGCCGATGGACAGCCCGGCCGAAGATTTCCCTGAGGTGAACCTGTTGCCAGCGGTAGCGGGTTACGTCAAACAAGGGCAGCCGGTGCAGGCCGCAGGGGCTCCGGCCTCGGGTCTGGTGCGCATTACCGAAGGCGAAGAACGTAAATTTATCGGCATTGGCGAGATTGCCGATGATGGCCGAGTCGCACCGCGCCGCCTGGTTGTCGAATATTTCGACTGACCTGCCCGCCTTGCGATCGCCCTGCGCTAAGAGTAGAATGGCGCAGCTTATGCATTGGGTTGCTGAATTAGAGATCGGCGCCTGTATTTATTATCTATAATTTTGGAGTATGACAATGTCTCTAAGTGTTGAAGCTAAAGCTAAAATCGTAGCTGACTTCGGTCGTGGTACTAACGACAGCGGTTCTACCGAAGTTCAGGTTGCCCTGTTGACTGCGCAGATCAACCATCTGCAAGGCCACTTCTCAGAGCACAAAAAAGATCACCACAGCCGTCGTGGTCTGCTGCGTATGGTTTCTCAGCGTCGTAAGCTGCTGGACTACCTGAAGCGTAAAGATGTAGCACGTTATACCAGCCTGATCGAGCGTCTGGGTCTGCGTCGCTAATCGAGCAAGTTTCAGTAGAAAGGGGCCTAATTTGGCCCCTTTCTTCTAGGAAGCATAAGCAAATCAGGTTAATGTATTACTGAGGATCTTCCGTTACAGAGGTTCGCGCGGCTAATGAGAGGCTTTATCTCATGAGAGATAAGGATTGTCATTAGTCGCGAGGATGTAGTGAGAAGGTCAGTGAACCACAGGCGTGTCGAGTCGAAGAACGATTGCGCGCCACCAATTAAGGATTAAATTTTGCTGACTCCGATTATTCGCAAATTCCAGTATGGCCAACACACCGTGACGCTTGAAACCGGTATGATGGCACGTCAAGCCACTGCCGCCGTGATGGTGAGCATGGATGACACCGCAGTATTCGTCACCGTAGTAGGCCAAAAGAAAGCCAAACCAGGCCAGAGCTTCTTCCCTCTGACCGTGAACTATCAGGAGCGTACCTATGCTGCTGGCCGTATCCCGGGTAGCTTCTTCCGTCGTGAAGGCCGTCCGAGCGAAGGCGAAACCCTGACTTCCCGTCTGATCGACCGTCCGATCCGCCCACTGTTCCCAGATAGCTTCCTGAACGAAGTGCAAGTGATCGCCACCGTGGTTTCCGTGAACCCACAGGTGAACCCAGACATCGTAGCGATGATCGGTGCCTCTGCGGCTCTGAGCCTGTCCGGTATTCCGTTCAATGGCCCAATCGGTTCTGCACGCGTGGGTTACATCAACGATCAGTACGTATTGAACCCAACCACCGACGAGCTGAAAGAAAGCCGTCTGGACCTGGTGGTTGCCGGTACCGCAGGCGCGGTGCTGATGGTGGAATCCGAAGCTGATGTGCTGAGCGAAGATCAGATGCTGGGCGCAGTGGTGTTTGGCCATGACCAACAGCAAATCGTTATCGAAAACATTAACGCTCTGGTTGCCGAAGCTGGCAAGCCGAAGTGGGATTGGCAGGCACCAGCGGTTAACGAAGCGCTGCATGCGCGCGTAGCCGAGCTGGCCGAAAGCCGTCTGGGCGATGCTTACCACATCACCGAAAAACAAGAGCGTTACGCTCAGGTTGATGCAATCAAAGACAGCGTAGTGGAAACTCTGCTGGCGCAAGACGAAACTCTGGACGCGTCTGAAATTCAGGACATCCTCGGCACCGTTGAGAAAAACGTCGTACGCAGCCGTGTGCTGCGTGGCGAGCCGCGTATCGATGGCCGTGAGAAAGACATGATCCGTGGTCTGGACGTGCGTACTGGCGTTCTGCCACGTACCCACGGTTCCGCACTGTTCACCCGTGGTGAAACTCAGGCACTGGTTACCGCCACTCTGGGTACCGCGCGTGACGCACAGAACATCGACGAGCTGATGGGCGAGAAAACCGACAGCTTCCTGTTCCACTACAACTTCCCTCCGTACTCTGTTGGTGAAACCGGCATGGTAGGTTCACCGAAGCGTCGTGAAATCGGTCATGGTCGTCTGGCAAAACGTGGCGTTTTAGCTATGATGCCTAAACCAGAAGATTTCCCGTACACCGTACGTGTGGTGTCTGAAATCACCGAATCCAACGGGTCTTCTTCAATGGCTTCCGTTTGTGGTGCTTCTCTGGCACTGATGGACGCAGGCGTGCCAATCAAGGCTGCCGTTGCGGGTATCGCAATGGGCCTGGTGAAAGAAGAAGAAAACTTTGTTGTTCTGTCTGATATTCTGGGTGACGAAGATCACCTGGGCGACATGGACTTCAAAGTGGCCGGTAGCCGTGAAGGTATCACCGCGCTGCAGATGGACATTAAAATTGAAGGTATCACCCGCGAAATCATGCAGGTGGCTCTGAACCAGGCCAAGGG
>NZ_JAELTL010000114.1:0-5222 GCF_016428815.1 Serratia sp. ASV30
CATCACTATAATGATAGCGCTTTCAATGCCGTCGGCAACTTGATGGGGTTGGGCAGTGAGCAATTGGGATTGGTCTACACCTATCGTGGGGGATTTATCGACATCGCTCACGTTCGTGATACCGCCGACAACACCCTGTTCCTGTTCAGCCAGCTGTTGCCTAAGCTGGGCCAGCAATGGACACTCGATCTTGGCCCGGAATTAGCAAAGCGTCGTATACAGCTGAACGCCTTCACCCCACCGCAAGAGGCTGCTCAACGCTATACGTTAGCGGCTTACCTGGCCGGGGAGCTCGCCTTCCAGATGGCGGCATGGCATGAGGTGGCACAGTGGTACGGCTACCAATCGGTGCCTGGATTTTCTGAAGAGATCTCTGCATTTACACCAGAAGATTTGTATTCCAACCTGCTCGGGGCAAGGTTGGCGATCGACGCTATCTTGCAAGGGCGCGCGGTATCCGTTACCAGTTACAACAGCGCAATGGAGACACTGCTACCCGAGGCATTGCACCAGCTTGGCGCTGTTTCGATTACCGAAACCCAGCGGCAGTTTGACGGCATTGACGGCGACTGGTGGGACAGCCACCGCCGAGTACCGGATAAATTTTTAGTCTTAAAACGGGATTACACCACCAGCAGTAATCGGCTGCCCAATCAGCCCCCTTTCGAGTATGCCGCTCCGCAACGCCTGACGTTGCCGCTACAGATTGAGGGATTAACGTTGGCCAAACTGGCGGAACTGCAGCTCTGGCCTGGGGATTCCATGCACAACTTGCCAGTCCCGGCGCATTATTATCGCCCAGAGGATTTTAGTGGGTTGGCCTTACACGCGAGCGCACAGGACGCGCAGCAGATACTGCAGAAACGTTAAGCAACCGCTCAGTGATTAACTCTCGAGTCCTTTGCGCAGCAGATAGCGATACGGGGCCTGATCGGTTTCCTGAGCCACCAGCGTATGTTCCATAAAGCGGCAAAAACCCGGGATGTCACGGGTGGTGGCCGGATCGTCGGCAATGATCAGCAAGGTTTTACCGTTATCCATATGGCGCACGGTTTTGCGCACCATCATGACCGGTTCAGGACAGCGCAGCCCCAATGCGTCTAGCGTCTGGTCTGCCTGGGCAAAAATGTCAGTCATACATCTCTCTCGATCTAAAACGATCGGCGAACCCTCGCCGGATCTGATTACCCGCTAGTTTACGCCGGTAGTTTTTCTGCGCAAGATACGTTAACGTTTGCGTTAAATTTAACCATTGCATTGAATGCCCAAACGCGTACCATGTCGCCGCGCAGTTAACAATGGGTTCCCTCACCCCACACTCAAAAAGGCTACATTATGTATTCGTTTACCGATCGACAACGCTTAATCGCGTTGGTTTGGCTATCGCTATTCCACATTGCCATCATTACTTCCAGCAACTACCTGGTGCAGTTGCCGATCAGCATTTTCGGCTTTCACACCACCTGGGGTGCCTTCACTTTTCCGTTTATCTTCCTGGCCACTGACCTGACCGTGCGGATCTTCGGTGCCCCGCTGGCACGCAGGATTATCCTTGCCGTGATGGTCCCGGCGCTGTTTATCTCCTATGTGATCTCTACCGTCACTTTCCAGGGTGAGTGGCAGGGCTTTGCCGCCTTAACCAGCTTCAACCTGTTTGTGGCGCGTATCGCCGCCGCCAGCTTTATGGCCTACGTGCTGGGCCAGATCCTGGACGTGCAGGTGTTCAACCGCCTGCGCCAACGCAGCGCCTGGTGGGTTGCTCCCGCCGCGGCCATGTTCCTGGGCAATATCAGCGATACCCTGGCCTTCTTCTTTATCGCCTTCTACAAAAGCAGCGATCCCTTTATGGCCGCCAACTGGGTGGAGATCGCACTGGTGGATTACAGCTTCAAGGTGCTGATCTGTCTGGTGTTCTTCCTGCCGATGTACGGGGTACTGCTCAATATGCTGCTCAAACGCCTGGCAGAGCGCCAACCTACCAGCCGGTTGCAACTGAGTTAACCCGCCTTCTGGTTTATACTGGGCAGCCTGACTTTATGGCGGCTGCCCATGCGCTTAACCACTCGCCATGCTAATAATGCTCATTAGCCACGAATATCGGATTTTCGCTCTAGAAAAGAAAGGCGAAGTAGACGAGTATCGTCTATTACTTAAAAAAACCTGTGACATCTAGCCATACGGTCAACCAACTCTCTGTGCAAAGGAATAAGGAACACCAGATGCGTAAAGTAACAAAATTGATGGGTATCGGCCTGTTAGTGCTTGGCCTGGCGGCCTGTGATAACGCCACCAAAGACAGCAAAGCACCCGCAGGCAGCGCAGCAGCCAGCGTCCCAAGCGGACAACAGGTGAGTTTATTGGATGGCAAGCTGACCTTTACCCTGCCAAACGGTTTGGCCGATCAGAGCGATAAGCTGACCAACCAGCCGACTAACGTGCACATCTATGCCGACAGCACCAACCAGCGTGCGGTGATCGTGATCGTTGCCGACAAGGCAGCGGGCGATCTGGACACCCTGGCCAAGCGCATGGAAGAGCAGCAACACTCCCGCGATGCCAACCTGCAGGTCATTACCAATAAAGCGGTTGAAATTAACGGTACGCCAATGCACCAACTGGATACCGTGATCACCGTAGCTGGCCAGAAAGCCTACTCTGGCGTGCTGCTCGCTATGCTGCCAGACGGTAAGCAACTGACCCTGCAAATCACGCTGCCAGCGGATAACCAGCAGCAGTCTCAAAGCGTAGCAGCTGGCGTGTTCAATACGGTGAAGATCAAGCAGTAAGTCACTGCAGTGGGCCAGCATGCTGGCCCGTTTTAATGCGCTACGCCAATGCCTGTGCTAACAGGGTGATCGGATGTTCGCAGCGCTTGCTGGTGGACATCTCGATCTGCCATTTGCAAGTTTCACAGTCAGTGATCACCATATCCACTCCGCTCGCCTCAATCTGGCGAAATAGCGAGGCACCAATGCCTTGCGAGGTTTCATAGTTTTCCGACTTGAAGCCGTAAGTCCCGGCGATACCGCAGCACTGCGAGTCCAGCACCACCAGCTCCAGCCCTGGGATCTGCCGCAATAGCTCCAGCGTATAGGCCGTCCAGCCCATTTTCTCCATATGACACGGCGTGTGGTAAGCCACCCGCAGCGGCGTCTGTTTGAGCGGCAAGGTGCGCCCTTGGCTGATCAGACGATAGAGATAACGCGTAGCCAGCTCAACCCGTTCGCGCACCGCCGAGGTGTCCACCTCCAACAAATGCGGGTACTCATCACGCAGGGTAAACGTGCAGCTCGACGAAGTAGCCACCACCGGTATACCTTTGGTCAGGACCGCATCATGCAGTGATTCCGCATTCACTTTGGCCTGCTTCTTCGCCTGCGCAATAAAGCCGTTGGCGATCAGCGGTACGCCACAGCATTTCTCACGCTTGAGCAGTTGCACGCCGATATCCATGGCGTTAAACACCTTGATCAGGTCTTTACCAAGCTGCGGATGGTTGTAATTAACAAAGCAACCGTGGAAAAACGCCACTTGCTCGGCATAGTGCTGCTGCTGTCCCGCCTGCTGGCGATACCAACGGCGGAAGGTGCCAAACGAGTATTTCGGCAGTTCACGCCGATGGTCGATCTTCAGCGCCTTATCCAACAGCTTGCGCACCGGCTTCAGGCCGGTAGTCGCGTTAACGATCGGCGCAAACGGCGTCGATAGGGTGCCCATGATGTCGGTATGACTGAGTATGGCATCGCGCAGCGTCGGTTTGCTTTGGCTGAAATTGGCCCGGGCACGTTGGATAATATCGCCGATTTTAACGTCGGAAGGGCAAGCCACCTCACAGCGCTTGCAGTTGGTACAATACTTCAACGCTTCGTCGTAAAGCGCCGGATCTTTCAGCCGCAGGCGTTCCCCATCCGGCCCGGCCTGTTTTGGCCCTGGATAGAGCGGGTTAGCCTTGGCGACCGGACAATAGGTGGTGCAGACGGTGCATTTGATGCAGCTCTCGAAGCTGTTGTCTGGTAACAGGCTCATGCTGAAACCTCCTGTGACAGGATCTGTTGGGCAACGTGCAGCGCACCGAGCAGCGAAACCCCGGCACCACAGCCCTGCTGCAACGGATCGTAACCGCCAACCACGGCACCGATAGCATACAGATTGGTCATCACCTCCCCCTGTTTTAACGCCCGCAGCGCGGCATCGGTCTGAACCCCAAATTGCAGGTACGGCTGCGGAGCAAACAGATTGGCATCGCTCCAGTCGGCGCGTTCGGCTTTGCTGTACACGTCGAGGCCAAATACTGGCTCACGAATGCCGTCAAAAGCGGCCACCAGGCCGTTGCTGAAGAAGCTGCCGCTGGCCAATATCACCTGCTGCGCCCGCAGCGGAATGTCGGTGTGATTGCGGGTATACAGACCGGTAACACGCTGCCCGTCGAAGCTGGCACGCAACACGCTATCCCCCGGCATAAACACCCCACCCAGTTGCTGCAAGCGCTGGCGCAATGCCTGATGCAGCCGCATACCAAGCACGGAAGGTGGCAGCGTGGGTAACAGATAAACGGGCTTACCGACCAACCGGCGCAACGTCATCAACGGTTCATCATCCTCTAACCCCAGGCAGGCTGGCAGCAAGATGGCCTCTGCCTCACCTGCCTGGCGTGTAATCTCTTCCGCCAGCAGGGCTAGATGTTCTGGCAGATCCAGTACGCGGGCAATATTCACCGCGCGGAACTCGCTAGGATTATTACGTAAGCGATCCAACACTGGCAGATGCAAAAATGCCACTTCTGCCTTGAGGCCCTGCTCCTGAATCAATGAGCTGGCCGCCATCTGCGGTTGGAAATCCAGAAAGCCTTCAATCCCCAGTACGGCGATATTCCGCCACGGCAACTTCCCATCCAAGGAAGAGACAGGGATCGCCAGGGGGCTGAGCCAGGTGGCACGGCGGGTCCCGAGAGGGGTCACGCGTAGATGGTTTTGGCTGCTATCGCCCTGCATCTGCCACCCGCAACGCTGTAGCAATTGCTCGGCTTGCGTTGCCAGCGCGGCCACCTGTGTGGCCCCCATCAGGCTATACGGATGCTGTGGAGCCTGTCGCGCCAGTTCGTGCAAGGCAGACAGAGGCGACGCCACCGGCGTCCCATCGGGCAGATGGGCCAGCAGATCGAGCGAGCCGGAAGAAAAATAGAGCGCGCTTTGGCCGGAACTGACTATTGCGCAGCGTTTGCC
>NZ_JAELTL010000115.1:0-4581 GCF_016428815.1 Serratia sp. ASV30
CCCCCCCCCCCCCCCCCCCCCCCCCCCCCCCCCCCCCCCCCCCCCCCCCCCCCCCCCCCCCCCCCCCCCCCCCCCCCCCCCCCCCCCCCCCCCCCCCCCCCCCCCCCCCCCCCCCTTTTTTAGTTGGCATCGTCGGCAGCGTCAGATGTGTATAAGAGACAGTTGCTCCGCTATCTGCACTTGCGGGGCAGGAGCTATCTTTAAATTCAGGTGTTACTTATATAGAAGGTAATGATGCAGGTGGTCATATACAAATAGGATATCAATATGATTTTACAAAAAACCTAGGCATTTATACTGGCTATGCGTATGGGCATGCAAACGTAGCTGGCGACACAACCTTCATCATTTCAGATGGTTACGCTCATCCTGAAAACATAACCTATCATACAATTCCGCTCGCCTTGCAAGCCACGCTGCCTTTGGGGCATCATTCACTCTATATTCGAGCAGGCACTAATATTTATCATGAGGATAATACTATTGAGAGTAAAAACGGACTTGGCCTTTATGGCGCCATTGGGTGGAAGTATTATTTTGGTGATGAGCGACATTGGAATATCGGCTTATCTTATCAACGTATGAAAATGCACAATTACAATGCAAACATAGGGACATTTGATATAGGATATGGCTTTTAGTGATTAATCGGCTATTATTCCATCACTGGAGCACTCCCAATTCTACAGACTGCTTCTGTCCTCACGATGAGGCCTTTTCGAAGGCCTCTTGACAGATGCCGCTGTGATAACGGTGGCGCCGGGTCCGGTTGTAGAGTACTTCAATGTAGTCGTGAAACGTAATTCAGAATAATAAAATTCACCTAGAATTCAAAGTAGTGAAGCTTTAAACGATTTTCTGAATGTCAGGAAAAAATGATCACGGTCAAAGTAGGCGGCATTTTTGTTGCACAGATTATAATTTTGCCCTATGCTTTTTTTCAAGGTGATGGTGTTCCACCTTTCCCAACCGCCGGGCTGTCCAGTTCGGATGATGACGCCTGATATACATTTTTGCTTTTATCCTTAGGCACGTATGTCAGGTACACTTATGAAAAAAAATCATCTTTTACCTTTGATCTTTCTTGCGTCTGATACCTCAGAGGAGACGCTGAAATGATCTATGTCTTTGGCCATCAGAATCCCGACAGCGACAGCATCTGCAGCGCGCTCATTACAGCAGACTGGCTGACAAATCTCGGCAAGCGCGCGACTCCTTTTAGGCTCGGTGACATTACACCTGAAACGGCGTTTATTCTGCAGCAGGCCGGAGTAGCCCCTCCCCCCTTGCTCGACGAAGACCTCAGTGGCAAACAGGTATGGCTGGTCGACTTTACCGATCTGGAACAGGGCCCTTCCTCACTTGCCGACGGCAACATTGTTGGCATCATAGACCATCACCGGCTGGGCACGGTTATGACACAGGATCCTCCGGATGTTTGGATACGTTCCTACGGCTGCTGTGCCACGGTGATCTGGCAAATCCTTACCCTTGAAAATCCTCAGCCGATCTCTTCATCTCAAGCCATCCTGATGTTAGGAGCGATACTGAGTGATACTGTTGCGCTCACATCACCTACCACTACAGCTCATGACATCGCTGCCGTGCAGTCATTATTCTCCATAAGCCAACTCAATTATGACTCTTTCGTGAAAGAGTTGCTGATCGCGAAAACAGATATTGGGGGGCAAACACCAGACTCACTTCTTAAGAAAGACGCCAAGCGCTACCGGATTAACGCCCAGTCGGTGCTGCTTTCTCAAATCGAAGTCGCCAGCATGTCAGCAGTAGATGCAATGCTCGCTGACCTACTTATCGCATTAACAAAAGAGTGTCAGTCCGGCGATTTTGACATTGCGATGTTGGCTGTCACGGACATCTTTAAGAAAAACACAACGATATATTTCTCAGAAAATAATGCGCTCAATTTAACGTGTCTGTCTCTTCCAGGCATTATAAGCAGGAAAAAAGAGATACTGCCGTGGCTGACGGATACTTTCTCAACCTCCTCGAGGTAGTCAATGCAAATGTATAAACATGCTCTGTTAATGCTCAGCGATGAAACCGACGGCCAGTTTCTGCTTCAAAGTGTCGCCAGGAGTTTTCATGAACAAGGGACGGCGATCACCCTTGGACACCTCACTTCAAATCTTCAAGAGTTAGACATTACCTCAGACTCTTTAACGAAAGACCGGCAGTCTGCTGAAATTATTGCGGCAAAAGCAATGCTTAGTCGGTTAGTGAAGACAGTCAATTTTCCCGTGGATGTGAAAGAGATAGTGACGATCAGCCGCTTTAAAGACCTAGAGGCCTACGTCGCCGATGCGGGTGTAGATCTGGTCATTATGGGACATAAAAACAGACTTTTCGGGATGCTCTCTTCCCATTCAATTGAATTCGTCAACCATCTGACCGTTGACGTGTTGATTAAGCATATTGCAACCAACTGATATTAGAGGTTTATATGAGCTTTATTATTGAAACAATCCATGCCCGTGAAATCCTGGACTCTCGGGGTAACCCAACCCTGGAAGTCGATGTTTCAACCCAATGCGGTACTGTTGCAAGAGCCTCCGTCCCCTCCGGAGCAAGTACCGGTTCGCGAGAGGCTATAGAGCGCCGCGATGGTGATAAAACGCGCTTCGGCGGGAAAGGTGTCCTCAACGCGATCAAAAGCGTTAACACTGAGATTCATAACAGCCTTAAAGGGCATGATGTACGCGATCAGCGCGGCATTGATAACATTATGATTGCCCTGGATGGGACGGATAATAAAGCGCGCCTGGGGGCAAATGCTATTTTGGGCGTTTCATTGGCCGTATCACGGCTCGCCGCTCAACTATCTCATACGCCTTTGTACCGCTATCTTGGTGGGATTGGGGCAAATCTGCTGCCGGTGCCTTGCATGAATATCATCAATGGGGGCGTTCATGCCCGCGGTCAGGGGGCTGACTTTCAGGAATATATGATTGCGCCTTACGGCGCACCAACGTTCAGGGAGGCCATGCGTTGGGGTAGTGAAGTATACCAGTCGCTTCGTCAGGTTCTTCTTGAAATGGGCCTGTCAACCGGTGTGGGCGATGAAGGAGGTTTTGCTCCGGCAGTTTCTTCAAATCGTGAACCGCTGGAACTGATTGTCCTTGCCATAGAGAGAGCTGGGTTCCGCCCTAATGAAGATATCGTTATCTGTATGGACCCAGCCTCCAGTGAGTTTTATCGAAACGGAAAATATCATCTGCGTACGGAGAATGCCGAGCTGACCTCGCAGGAGATGGCGGACTACTACCAGATGCTGGTTAAAACCTTCCCGATTGTCCTTATTGAAGATGGCCTCGCGGAAGATGACTGGGCAGGATGGAAAATTCTGCATGATCGATTGGGAGATCAGATTGAACTGGTTGGTGACGATCTGTTTGTGACCAATGTGAAGTATATACAGCGCGGGATTGATGAAAATCTTGCGAATGCTGCATTGATTAAACTCAATCAGATTGGCTCCCTGAGTGAAACCTTTGATGCGGTTCAGCTCTGCCATGACAACAACTGGGGTGCCTTTATCTCACACCGCAGCGGAGAGACGATCGACAGCTTTATCGCCGATATGACAGTGGCTATGCGTGCAGGTCATCTCAAAACAGGAGCCCCGTGCCGGGGTGAGCGTATCGAAAAATACAACCAGCTCATGCGAATTGAGGATGAGTTGGGTTCGTCAGCACAGTTTGCAGGAAAGTCAGCCTTTAAATAACCTATTATGGCAATAACCCTGGCGAACCGCCGGGGTTATTAATGGATATATATTTATTCTTTCTATGCTTACACCTGCGATGCAAAGCTTGATTGTCATAAACAGGAAAGCAAACTGACCAAAGCTACTGAATATCGGGCACATGCCCCCAGAAGCGGAGATTTCCCTTGCAGTGAGCCGTGTATCATAAGCAGAAAATAGTCCCTGAGTCTGGTAATCTACCAGGCTTGAGTTCCTTGGTTTTAAGCCTTCCGGCTAACTAGCTAGGGTACAGCAAGACACTAATTCAGGATTATGTGATTGATTATAGGGATATAAAAGTATGATTGCCGAACATACCGCGTTTTTCGCCAGCCCCTCCAAGCGATGTGATGATGTGTCAGCCATCGAGCGTAGAATAGCGACAAAGACGCTCTACTTATTGCTTTCTCCCGTTTTCATACTTGTTTTCATTGCATCTCTGGCTACGCCAACCCTATTTTTTATCGAGGGTGATACCTTTCTACTTGGTGTTTTATTTTTATTGATCCTTCTCCCCTTGAATTATTTATTCTTTAAAAGAATTAGCGACAACTTAAAATTAAAGCATGGAGAGGTATACTTTAACGTCACCTCTCAAGGTGTTTTTTATACGCGATACAACGATCTGTCAGGCGGTGTAAGTCATTATCAGCTACCTGTCTCTTATACACATCTGACGCTGCCGACGATGCCAACTAAAAAGGGGGGGGGGGGGGGGGGGGGGGGGGGGGGGGGGGGGGGGGGGGGGGGGGGGGGGGGGGGGGGGGGGGGGGGGGGGGGGGGGGGGGGGGGGGGGGGGGGGGGGGGGGGGGGGG
>NZ_JAELTL010000116.1:0-4362 GCF_016428815.1 Serratia sp. ASV30
CCCCCCCCCCCCCCCCCCCCCCCCCCCCCCCCCCCCCCCCCCCCCCCCCCCCCCCCCCCCCCCCCCCCCCCCCCCCCCCCCCCCCCCCCCCCCCCCCCCCCCCCCCCCCCCCCCCTTTACAAGCAGACGACGGCATACGAGATGATACCTCCTGTCTCGTGGGCTCGGAGATGTGTATAAGAGACAGGTGACTAACTCTGTAGGTTCACCCTTGGAGGTAACGCTGGGTAAAATCTCAAAAACGGCATTCTCTTCGGTTGGCTCCAAGGTATCTACTACACAGTTTTCTCTGGAGTTGAAAAATTGCCCGGACACAGTAACCAGTGTGAAAATTAAATTTGATGGCGCGACTGTTAATGGCGACAACAGCGTATTAGCTCTGTCTCCTGATGTAGATGTTGCAGAAGGCGTTGGCATCCAGTTGTCTGACGCCAGCAACAATGTGTTGCCGTTGTTTAGCGCTTCCCAGGCTTATCCCTTGACAAAAGGTGCGGTGAATAACCTTGGCTTCACCGCGAGCTACATTGCTATCGCTGATGTTGCTGAGATTAAACCAGGTAAAGCTAACGCAACGGCTAACTTCACCATTAATTACAA
Organism: Serratia sp. ASV30; assembly: GCF_016428815.1. NCBI lineage: Bacteria > Pseudomonadati > Pseudomonadota > Gammaproteobacteria > Enterobacterales > Yersiniaceae > Serratia > Serratia sp. ASV30. The sequence continues at coordinate 598 of NZ_JAELTL010000116.1, forward strand.
CTAAGGTCTGAGCAGCCCATTATTTGGGCTATGGCGTAAATATTGTGAACCCTGGCCGACACAAAAATGGGTTGGCCTATTTTTTTATAGATATTGGAGTCTCTTATGAAATTTTCCCCTATTACTCTACTGACGACATTGCTGGTGATCAGCAGTACTGCGCAGGCAGGTGTGGTTATCGGCGGTACACGTCTGATTTATGACGGTAGCAAGAAGGAATCGTCACTGGCCGTCAGCAACCCAGACAAAGTGCCCTACCTAATCCAGAGCTGGGTTGAGAACGACGTGGACGGCGCTAAAAAAGCCCCTTTCATGATCACTCCACCACTGTTCCGTTTAAATGCAGGGCAGGAAAACTTGATGCGTGTTGTCCGTGTGGGCGGCAATCTACCAGAAGATAAGGAATCACTGTTCTGGCTCAACATTAAATCCATCCCATCAACGGTAAAGGATGAGAGCAAGAATACTCTACAAATTGCGGTGAAAACACGTATCAAGCTGATTTACAGGCCTGAGAACCTGAAAGGCACCCCAGAAGAAGTGACTGACAAACTGATTTGGCAGCGTAATGGCAACACTCTGCAAGTCACCAACCCTACCTCTTTTTACATGAACTTCCAGCAAGTGAAAGTGACCGGTAAAGAAGTGAAAGAGGCAACTTATGTCGCACCAGGTGATACGGCGAGATTTACATTGCCAGCGGGAGCTACCGGCAACAGCGTAAGCTGGATGATTATCAGTGATTACGGTGCCGTGGGCAAAGAACATGTGAGCAAAATGTAACTATCTTAAGTAAAAATAAATTATCCAAGAAATTCAGCACGCACTCAAAAATGCTAATACAACGGTCAAACAGTTTCCTTGCAAACAATGGATTAAAACGGATGAATAATAAAAATTATATACACCGCTTACTACGTGTCAGCAAGTGGGGGTATTTAATTACCGCTCAATTAACTTTATTGGCTAGCGTATCTTTCGATGCACAGGCTCAGGACTACTTTAATCCAGCGTTGCTTGAGATTGATAATTCACATCAAGGCAGCGCAGATCTGAGCGTATTTGAAGATAGTAATATGCAGATCCCGGGCACTTATCGAGTTGATATTTATCTCAACAAAGAACGCCAGAGCACAAGTGATGTTGAGTTTAAAGCGTCGAAAGATAAAGAAGGTAAAGAAAGCCTGCAACCTTGCCTGAGCGTTGAACAATTACAAGCTATGGGGGTAAGAACAGAACTGTTTACCAACATCAGTGATGTGGAAAACCAGTGTGCTAATTTAGGTGCAATTCCGCAGGCCAGTGCTGAATTTCGCTTCAGCGCTCAGCAGTTGCTGCTGAGTGTTCCACAGGCAGCCATGTCGCAGAAGGCTCGTGGCTATGTACCTGAAGAACAGTGGGATAATGGCATTTCAGCCTTTTTGTTAAACTACAGTCTGAAAGGTGCCACTGCCAGTACGAACAACGCTAACAGCAGCAGTCAGTTTGCCAACCTGCGGCCCGGTATAAATATCGGGCCCTGGAGGTTACGCAACTATACCACTTGGCAACGTGATAATAGCGGGCAGGATAAATGGAATACTGTCTACTCATACGCACAACGCGACGTCATCGCGCTGAAGAGTCGACTGATTCTGGGGGACAGTACTTCGCCAAGCGACGTGTTTGACAGCGTACCGTTCCGTGGTGCACAGATGGCGTCGGACGATGACATGATACCCGACAGCCTGAAAGGCTATGCCCCGGTAGTACGTGGCGTGGCGCGAACCAATGCTCAGGTTGTCATTCGCCAGAACGGCTATGTGATTTACCAGAGTTTTGTAGCTCCAGGTGCATTTGAAATCAATGATATGTACCCGACCGGCAGCAGCGGTGACCTGTTTGTGACAATCAAAGAAGCCGACGGCAGTGAGCAACAACTTGTCATACCATTTGCTTCACTTCCCGTACTGCAGCGTGAAGGATATTTCAAATATACCTTAACCGGTGGGCAATATCGTTCCTATGACAGCAAAGTGGCTCAGACGCCTTTCAGCCAACTGACGGGTATATACGGTCTGCCTCACGGCTTAACCGCCTATGGCGGTGTACAATTTGCGAATAATTACCAGTCAGTGGCAATCGGTTTGGGTAAAAACCTTGGCCGTTTCGGCGCACTTTCCACTGATATCACCCATACCAGGTCTACGCAGCAGGATCAGCCAGATGAGAGTGGCCAATCATTACGTATCCGCTATAGCAAGAATATTGTTCAGACAGGAACCAACCTTGCGATTGCCGGATATCGATACTCAACCGACGGCTACTACAGCCTGCAAGAGGTTATGGATACCTATCGAAATGAAGGTGTGCAGTCGCAGATGGAACGCAGGCGCAACCGTTCCGAAGTGACACTCAGTCAAAACCTGTGGGAAGGCGCTGGTGCTTTATCTTTGAGCTGGGTGAGCGAGGACTATTGGAACAACAACCGAACCATGCGTTCTATCGGTACCGGTTACAATAACAGTTGGAATGGCATCAATTATGGATTTTCTTACAACTACAACGAAGATTCAGTAGCTAGCGGCAACAATAGGGGAAACAGCGGGCGCACCTACGAACGTGATCAGGTATTTTCCTTCAATGTAAGCGTGCCACTCAATCGTTGGATGGGAAATAGCTATGCCACCTATAGCATGAGCACTAGTCAGAAAAACGCCACAACAAACACTGTGGGCCTGAGTGGTACCGCGTTGACGAACAACAATCTGAACTGGAGTATGCAGCAAGGGCACGTCAACCAGGGCGGGGGCAGCACGACTAACCTGAATGCAGATTATCGCGGAACCTACGGCCAAATCAACGCTGGTTACGCCTATGAACCAAATAGCCAAAGGCTGAGCTATGGCCTGCAGGGTGGTATTGTAGCGCATGAGGATGGAGTGACTTTTGGCCAGCAACTGGGAGAAACAGCTGTACTGGTAAAGGCGCAGGGTGCTGCCGGTGTGAGTGTAGGCAACCAAGCGGGGGTTAAAACCGACGGGCGTGGCTACGCCATCGTACCTTATGGCACTCCTTACCGTAAAAATCAGGTGCAGTTGAATACCGAAACGCTACCGTATGAGGTTGATATAGTGCAAAACACCCAAAGTGTTGTTCCTACTCGGGGAGCTTTAGTCCGCGCCACCTTCGAGGCTAACGTCGGACAACGTGCGATGATGACAGTGTTACGGAAAGATGGAACCCCTGTACCGTTCGGCGCAACAGTGACTAATCAGGCACAGAAAACCGAACAGGGTTTTATCGTTGGAGACAACGGTCAAGTGTATCTGACTGGTCTTGCTGAACGCGGTGTTGTTAATGTTCAGTGGGGCAATGGCACAGAGCAGAAATGCCAAGTCAGTTACTCGTTGACCAAAAAAGCACAAAATACGATGAATGTTCCTGAGCTAAGCGGACAGTGCAAATGATTATACCGATAGATTATCGAAAGCACTGCCGGTGTGGCATTGGCTGCCGCCTGCTAATTGGTTCTCGAGTTTAGGGGAAAAAAGTGGCGGTTGTGTTGTGCAGGAAAAATATCGTGCTGGAAAAATACCTGCAGGCTATTGTCCCCCAACCCTTATGTCTTGATCTTCTCCGCTAAGGCGGAGAAGATCAAGACATAAGGGTTGGGGTGAGGGGCAACTACCTGTCTCTTATACACATCTGACGCTGCCGACGATGCCAACTAAAAAAGGGGGGGGGGGGGGGGGGGGGGGGGGGGGGGGGGGGGGGGGGGGGGGG
>NZ_JAELTL010000117.1:0-4291 GCF_016428815.1 Serratia sp. ASV30
GCAGCGATGCGCAAACTACTGCAACTGGCTTATGGCGTGGTGAAATCAGGAAAGACATTTAATGCGGAAATACCGCTTGCCGGATAACCGACAAGACGGTATCTCTCCCACAGGGAGAGGGAGCTGATAGTCCCTGCACATTTGGCGGTAAAGAGATAATCTCGGCAAACTTGATCGCCTACTCATCCAAAGAGCACCACCGAATTTTAAACCCACTTCGATCGGTCCCCTCTACCACAGGGAAAGGGAGCTGATAGTCCCTGCACATTTGGCAGTAAAGAGATAATCTCGGCAAACTTGATCGCCTACTCATCCAAAGAGCACCACCGAATTTTTAAACCCACTTCGTTCGGTCCCCACTTCCACAGGGTGAGGGAGCTGATAGTCCCTGCACATTTGGCAGTAAAAAGATAATCTCGGCAAACTTGATCGCCTACTCATCCAAAGTGCACCACCTCCAAAGTGCAGCACCGAATTTTCAAACCCACGTCGATCGGTCCCCTGTGGGAGGATGAGGCATTTTTTGGCGTTAGCGCATAGCTCCGTATTTGCTTAGCAACGCCTCTATAATCGCCTCGCTTTCCGCATCTGGCTCACCGCGATAATCGCTGGGCCGGAAATGCATCTGAAACGCCGCAAGCAGATTGCGCTGCTGCTTGGCATCCCATGTGGGATCGACGCCATAGCCGTAGCGCGCTAGCTTTTCCAATAGCGATGCCATCACCACCGGCTCATGCATATCACGACCAGCCAGATAACGTTCCACCTCCCGCTCATCCGGCCAGGCACCAATGCCTGCCTGCGCCAGCTGTTGCCATGGGAAGAGTGGGCCAGGATCCTGCTTGCGCTGCGGGGCGATGTCACTGTGCCCTACCACGTCTGTCGGTTGCAGCGCGTAACGCTGCACAATATCGCGGCTAAGTTGGATCAGTAACGCAACTTGCTCGGGCGTATAGGGCTGCCAGTCTTTCTCCAGCATGTTACGGGTAAAGCCCCGGTTGACGATCTCAATGCCGATCGAGGTATCGTTCAAATTGGTACGTCCACGCCAGTTGCTCGCACCCGCATGCCAGGCTCGCAACGCTTCGGGCACCAGTTGATACGCAACCGGTTTGCCGCCCTGCAGCGGCGGATAGGCGGGCAGCAAGTAATGGGCACTGACATGTTCGTCCGTCAGCGTTTTCAGCGAAGAGTGAAAATCTTCTGCGGTGTAATGCATCACCAGGAAGCGGATACGCTGATCGGCCCCTGGTGCCTGATGCAGGGTTTCCAACCGATAGCTACCGCGATCGATAACAGTGTTGTGCTGAGAACTTTGGCACCCCGACAGCAGCATAAGCGCCACTATCCCTGCTCTGATTTTCACCTCTTGCTCCCTGTATTTATCTTCTACCGGCCAGCCCGGCCATATGTAACCGACTTTGATTAACCTGTATCAAATCACCCAGTTAATCAACAAACCATGACAGTCTCCCCTGATTTGCAAGGGAGTGTTACCCCCGGCCACCAAGTTACTACCGACGTGTTAGCCTCAAAGTATCACCGGCATGCAAGAAGCGGAGTCAATCATGTTCAAGCCAAGCGTTTTAGCCTGTCTGGTAGCCATCACGCTGTTACCACTGAGTGGTTGCGATCAAAAAAACACCGCTGCGACAACACCAGCGACTTCCCCTTCAATGCCTGCGGCAACCGCACCTCAGGCTTACACACCATTGAGTGCAGATCAACTTTACCAGTTGGTCAGCCCCATCGCGCTGTTCCCGGATAAATTACTGGCTCAGGTGCTGACTAGTGCGGAGTATCCCGATCAGATCAGCGCAGCCAATAACTGGCTAGCGCAACATCCGGGGCTGCAACCTGCCGCGTTGAGCAATGCGGCCGATGCTCAACCTTGGGACAACAGCGTTCGCAGCCTGGTGCTATTCCCAGATATTATTGATCAGATGGCGAAAAATATTCCCTGGACGACACAACTGGGCAACGCTTATCTCAACGATCCCACCGATGTTATGAACGCTATTCAAGTTATGCGCCAACGTGCTGCACACAAGGGGACGTTGAAAAATACGCAGCAGCAGAGGGTTGTCGTCTCTGCAGTTCCCCCTGACTATGTCGCACCGCAGAGTCTGGTCATGGCCCCGCCGCAAACCATAGTGATTGAGCCTAGCCAACCGGATGTCCTGTATGTGCCCTATTACAACCCTTGGGAAGCCTATGGCGAACCAGTACCGGTTTATCCTGGTTACCATTACGCCGCCCCCGCTGGCTACAGCGGCGGCGAGATGCTGGCTACCGGCATCATCGGCTTTGGGGCCGGAATTGCGCTCGGTGCGTTAATCAACGATCACCACCACGGCTGGAACGACTGGGATGTGCACTGGGGCAGGCATGACAATGGCAGATATCAGCCGGTGATGTATAACAACCAGCCCTACGTTCCTCATAACACCACGGTGGTTAACGTTAATGAGTACAATAGCGTTAACCGTTACAATACGGTGAATCATTACGACAGCCATAACCGCTACAACTCACCGGTGCAGGTCAATAACGGCCAGTTGCCACACTTTGCCACACCGGCGATGGCGCATCTGTCATCAAACGGCACTCCCCTGTCAGCGCCTCACTTTGGGCCTGCCGCCACCATACCCCATGCCAAAGTCCCTATGACCGCGCCTAATTTCCATGTGACTCCAGTGGTACATCAGCCGGTATCGGTTAGCAGGCCCAACACCCAGCCACTGCCACCGAGTTACCATCCGCACGCCTTGGTCAATAATCCTATCAAGCAGCCTGTGGCTCCTGAAAAACAAACCGTTTTTCATGCACCACCTGTTGAGCATTCAGCAATAGCTCCACCAGTGCATCCGAGAGTGCCAGCGCCGCAACTCCAGCAACCTCAGGCCCCAGTGCTTGCACATCACACCGACCCGATTAAACGGCCACCGGAACATCCGCCGGTGAGAAAAGGAGAGCACAAAGTGGGTTAAGATAAGGGGCGCTGCTGCATGGCAGGTAACATCAATTAATCAATGACCGACTACCGCCGCCCCTTGCAAGATTGGGTGTGGCGGCAGTTGTATCAAACCGTTGTCGGGTTATCAGGGTATGATTTGACCGTGGTGACACCGCATGCAGCACCCGCTTAGCAGCGTTGTGCGCCTGTCGGTGAATGTCAGCGGCTGACTTTTACCGCGGTACCACTGACGCTGACCATCAGCATGGTGCTATCTTTACCTACGGTTTGATAATCGATATCGATGCCGACTACCGCGTTAGCTCCCAGTTCTTTGGCCTGCTCCTGCAGCTCCTGAAAGGCCAACTGACGCGCCTTGCGCAGCTCTTTCTCATAGGCACCGGAACGGCCACCAACGATATCACGCACGCCAGCAAAGAAATCGCGGAAAATATTGGCACCCAGAATCGCCTCGCCGGTGACTACGCCGCAATATTCTGTGATGGTAAACCCTTCCAGGGTGTGGGTAGTGGACAATTGCATCAAGAACTCCTTATAAAATCAAATTATTGCTGCATTATGACAGCTAATTTAAGCGGATGTTCTGTGGCACTTATCTCTAAGTAAAGACGGATAGATTACGATGGTAGGGTACCCTTGCCGTAAACAATTGAAACTGGTGTAATCAAGCAGGCCGAACGATGCTGAACTTTCGGCCCGAGCAAGGAAGGCAACCCCTTGATCATATGAAAACTAACCAATATTTACCGAACCACCGCCAATCAGTACACCGCCACAGCTGACTGCATCACCCGTTCTCGCTGCGGGTTGCCCATCGATAAAGACGCTGGATGACCCCCCGCTGATATTTCGGTCATGCCCATGAGCAGCCAAAACGTCGCCCTTCCGAGCTAATGGCAGACCATCAACCCTCACAGTTGTGGATCCAGTGATGACAGGTGTAGGCGGATGACTACCGTGGCCGGTATCTTTATCACCAATTTTAACGGTATTACCCATAGTTTGAGTTCCCTCTAAACTAGTTTTATGGCTACATTGTAGCAATCCAATGAATTGCCACAATCCCTTATTCCTGTCTCTTATACACATCTGACGCTGCCGACGATGCCAACTAAAAAAATGTTTGTTGGGGGGGGGGGGGGGGGTGGGGGGGGGGGGGGGGGGGGGGGGGGGGGGGGGGGGGGGGTGGGGGGGGGGGTGGGGGGGGGGGGGGGGGGGGGGGGGGGGGGGGGGGGGGGGGGGGGGGGGGGGGGGGGGGGGGGGGGGGGGGGGGGGGGGGGGGGGGGGGGGGGGGGGGGGGGGGGGGGGGGGGGG
>NZ_JAELTL010000118.1:0-4254 GCF_016428815.1 Serratia sp. ASV30
ACCAAGTGGTATCTGGTGCCGTTGGTAGCCGCCATCTGGTTCGTTGCCTACTATGCGATCTTCCGCTTCGCCATCCAGCGCTGGAACATTAAAACGCCGGGCCGTGAGACGGAAACCACCGCTACACAGAGCGCCCCTGTCGGTGCCGTGGGTAAATCCGGCTATAACGTGCCTGCTATCCTGGCGGCGTTGGGCGGTAAAGAGAATATCGTTTCGCTGGATAACTGCATTACCCGCCTGCGTATGTCGGTTAACGATATGAGCAAGGTGGATGATGCGGTGCTGAAAGCCAACCGGGCTATCGGCGTGGTGCACCTTAATGACCATAACCTACAAGTGGTTATTGGCCCACAGGTGCAATCGGTGAAAGATGAGTTAGAATCACTGATGGCCAACGCATAACCATCCCTCCGGGCGCAGCCTGCTGCGCCCTTGTTCGGAGTTTCACATGTTTGATTTTTCTACCCCGGTAGATCGTCACGGTACCTGGTGCACCCAGTGGGACTACATCGCCGACCGGTTTGGCACCGCAGATCTGCTGCCTTTTACCATCTCCGATATGGATTTCGCCACCGCCCCCTGCATTCTTGAAGCCCTGGAAAAGCGCCTGCAACACGGCGTGTTGGGCTACAGCCGCTGGCAGCATGAAGACTTTCTTGGCGCGGTGCGGCATTGGTATCAACAACGCTTCAATGCCTCCATCGATACGACCAAGGCGGTCTATGGCCCTTCGGTGATTTACATGGTGGCACAGCTGGTGCGTATCTGGTCGGCTCCGGGAGAATATGTGGTCACCCATACGCCAGCCTATGATGCGTTCTATAAGGTGATCCTGGGTAATCAGCGCCAGGTGTTACCTTGCCCGCTGCACAAAGTGGATAATGATTGGCAATGCGACATGGCGCATCTGGAAGCCCTGCTGGCCCGGCCGCAAACCAAGATCCTGCTGTTGTGCAGCCCGCAAAACCCCACCGGCAAGGTGTGGACACAGCAAGAGCTGGAGCAGATGGCAGAGCTGTGCGAACGCCATGACGTGAAGGTGATCAGCGATGAGATCCATATGGATATGGTTTGGGGGGAACATCGTCATACGCCATGGAGCCAGGTGGCTACAACCCCGTGGGCATTGCTGACTTCCGGCTCTAAAACCTTCAACATTCCGGCGCTCACTGGAGCCTATGGCTTTATCAGCGATGATAGCGCGCGGGATAGCTACGTTCAGGCACTAAAAACCCGCGATGGATTATCCTCACCTGCGGTGCTGGCGGTGGCAGCCCATATTGCCGCCTATCGCCACGGCGAGCCTTGGCTAGACGCGCTGCGCGACTATCTGCAAGATAACCTGACCTACGTGGCCGAACGGCTCAACCAGGCATTGCCACAGCTAAACTGGCAGCCACCGCAGGCCACCTATCTGGCGTGGATCGATATACGCCCGTTGGGCATTGACGACCGCGAATTGCAGCAGGTGCTGATCGAACGTGAGAAAGTCGCCATCATGCCCGGCTTTACCTATGGCGAAGAGGGCCGTGGTTTCCTGCGCTTGAACGTCGGCTGCCCACGCAGCAAGGTTGAAGCTGGGATGGATAAGCTGATCGCCGCGTTACAATTTGTCCTGGACGCAAAATAGGCTATATCGCCAGGGGCCGAGTGCCCCTGGTTTATGGTCTGACTGCACTTCTCCAAAACACACCTAGCCCAAGGTGACTTAGCTTTGCCCTAAACTGCGATCGGTATCGCAGTTTAATGTGATTTGAGTCACTTTTTCATGCAACGATATGGCTATTTTCATTCGTTTGTTTTTATACTGATCTGCACTTTACCTATACAAAAATAATGAGTGCCGCCATGATTGACTCCCGCTTGCCCCTTACCGATATTCACCGTCATCTGGACGGTAACATCCGCGCGCAAACCATTCTTGATCTGGGGCGCCAGTTCAATCTAGCCCTGCCCGCCAACGAGCTGGCTGCCCTGCTTCCCCATGTGCAAATCACCCATACCGAACCCGATCTGATGAGCTTTTTGCAAAAGCTGGACTGGGGTGTGGCGGTACTGGGCGATCTGGACGCCTGCCGTCGCGTGGCCTATGAAAACGTGGAAGATGCGGCAAACGCTGGGTTGCACTACGCCGAGCTGCGTTTCTCCCCTTACTACATGGCGATGAAGCACCAGCTACCGGTGGCTGGCGTGGTGGAAGCGGTAATTGACGGCGTTCGCTCTGGTTGCCGCGACCGCGATCTTGACGTGCGCCTGATTGGTATCATGAGCCGTACCTTCGGCGAAGCCGCCTGCCTGCAAGAGCTAGACGCTTTGCTGGCCCACCGCGACGGCATTACCGCGTTGGATCTGGCTGGTGATGAGCTGGGCTTCCCTGGCAGCCTGTTCCTCAGCCATTTCAACCGTGCTCGTGACGCAGGCCTGCGCATTACCGTTCATGCCGGTGAAGCCGCTGGCCCAGAAAGCATCTGGCAGGCGATCCGTGAGTTGGGTGCAGAGCGCATCGGCCATGGGGTTAAAGCAGTGGAAGATCCGGCACTGATGGATTACCTGGCGCAGCATGCCATCGGGGTTGAATCGTGCCTGACCTCGAATATACAAACCAGCACCGTGTCTTCACTGGCACAGCACCCGCTGGCCACCTTCCTACGCCACGGCGTGCTGGCCTCAATCAATACCGACGATCCGGCCGTGCAAGGCATCGAGATTGAGCATGAATACCACGTGGCGGCTCCACAAGCCGGATTAACCCCGCAGGAAATCCGCACCGCGCAGGAAAACGGCCTGAAGATGGCGTTCCTCAGCGAGCAGGAAAAACAGGCGCTACGCGCTAAAGTGCTTGGCTAATCCCCTGTTGCAGACTCAGCGGCCTTGCCCGTTGAGTCTGCTCTCAAGACCTTGCCCTGGCGGTTCTGGATATTCTCATCTCAAAACGCAAAACTCAGTAATCATGAGTGTTCGCTCTATAAGTATCAGACTATAGCCCCAGAATAAAATGTGTTATGGTTTATCTTTGAACTCATCATTTGCCCTCAACAGCATAAACGTCAGAAACGAAAGTTATAAATGGTGTGCATATGGACTTGTACAGATATACGGAAAACTTATCTCTATTTATTGATATTGCCAGAAATGGTTCATTTTCTTCTGTTGCACGCAGGCACGGGGTGAACCCATCCTCGATCATGCGCAAAATAAACAGGCTTGAAGATGTGATGAGGATAAAATTATTTATCCGTTCGCCCCGTGGTCTAATGCTTACCGATGCTGGAGAGGCCTTATATCTTCGATCAATAAAAATCCTTGATGCTCTCTGTGATATGTATAGTGAAATCGGCTCAATGAATACAGGGCTTAAAGGAACTTTACGTGTTAGCTGTTTGCCCACCTTCGCCAAACTTCATATATTCCCATGGCTATCTGAGTTCAAGAAAAACTTCCCTGATATTGATCTTGCGTTGGATTTGACTGAACGGTTGACTAATCCATCGATCGAACGGCTTGATGCCGTCATCAGAATTGGTCCCCTAAAGGACAGCGTACTGTATGCCACTCATATTGCGGACCAGTATTGGATAGCATGTGCAAGCCCGTTTTATCTGCAGAACCATGGTCATCCAAGCGGACTTGATGAACTTGAAGGGCATCATCTACTAGATAAATTTCAGGATCCCTATTCGATATGTTGGCGGAGGGTGATCTATCAGGATCCCGAGAGGAAGCACCATATCTATTTACGCTGCAATGATTTTGACGCACTGCGTATTTCGGCTGTCCATGGATTAGGTATTGCATTCCTTCCTAACTGGGTAGTCGGTACTGATATTAACGCAGGGCGGCTCGTGAAAGTCTTTGATGATCCTCAACGGCAGACTCAGGAAATCCACCTATTACGTGCCGAGCCAAAAGTCTCCCCTAGGCTGACGGTGTTTCTTCAGACGCTACGTAAACACCTAGCCAACGAATTGGGGAAACCTTAGACATAATCCTCATATTACCACGAAGGGGGAGATGGCCGCCGGAACAAAGACAGCATCCCTGTGAAGTTGAAGAACATGACGATCAGGGAGGTGATAACGCCAAGCAACGCAATGCCAAACCATCCAAATCGCAGGCTTAGCTCTGCACCTATGTATGTGCCAAAGGCTCCGCCTAGAAAATAGCAAAACATAAAGACAGTATTGAGCCGACTGCGAGCGGTTTCCGACAGTGCCAAAGCACGTAATTGATTGCCAACTAAGCCTGCCCGTCCCC
>NZ_JAELTL010000119.1:0-4030 GCF_016428815.1 Serratia sp. ASV30
CCCCCCCCCCCCCCCCCCCCCCCCCCCCCCCCCCCCCCCCCCCCCCCCCCCCCCCCCCCCCCCCCCCCCCCCCCCCCCCCCCCCCCCCCTCTTTTCCAGCCGAAGACGGCATACGAGATGATACCTCCTGTCTCGTGGGCTCGGAGATGTGTATAAGAGACAGGTGCTGCCTCATTGAAGCCATAATAACCCTTATCTGAATAGCGATAGGTCGCTAATGATAAAAACGTTTGGCTAATTTCCAAATACTTGCTATGAGAGGCTTTAACACTCCAACCTCGGCTGTTACCCGATTGCAGGTCTGCCGATGAGCCTGTAATATCAACCCCCAGTGCGCCAAGACGGGTATTGAATGCAGAACCTACTACAGCAGACTGATAATTTTCTGCGAACTGACTCCCTGCATAGGCCGTTATATTATTAGATACCCCACGGGAATAGAGTGCTTGCAAAAATGTAGGTTTGCTACGTAAAATTTGGTTATTCAACTGACCAAAGGTCACAGCATAGCGGGAGCTATTGTCCCGTAATAATGATGCTACCGAAGAGTAAGGTACTGAAAATGTCTGTACCGTCCCATCAGTTTCAGTAACAACCACATCCAGTTCACCGCCATATCCAGTAGGATAAAGATCATCGATCGCAAAAGCGCCAGGAGCAACGGTAGTTTTATTTAGCAAGACTCCTCGCTGGCTTACTTGTACCAGTGCATTGGTACGCGCTACACCACGTACTACCGGTGCAAAACCCTGCTGTGAAGCAGGCAGCATGCGGTCATCGGAAGCAAGTTGGATGCCACGAAAGCTTAAGCTATCGAAGTATTGTCCGGATGTATTGTATTCACCGGCTACCAACATACCCTTAAAGGCTGGTAATGGTCGTTGCAGATAACTGTTCAGCGTTGTCCATTTACTAATACCGTTATTGCTGCTGCTATAGTTGGAATTATTTCTCAGCTGCCACAAACCTAAGTTCACGCCACTATTGAGTAAGGTGAAAAAGTTAGAATTAGTAAGTGCCTGTTGATTACCATTAATACGGGATTCATAATAGTTTGCATTATAATTAATAAAGCCCGCGTTAATACCCGCATCCCACAATGCTTGACTAACGTCCCCTTGAGATTCACGTTGCAAGTAAACCTGCGGGATCGAAAAATCCACAGCCAAGTCTGGCATGTTTATGATATAACTGGCAGTAGGTATCAGTGAGTTGAGTAACACACAGCTGCCGGAGTCTGAATCAAGCGGCACATTTTCAAGCTTAAGATCCAGCAATCTTATTAGCTCTTTGCTCAGACAGACTACTTTTTTATTTTCAATATCTTTAATGAGTAAGTTAGCCTTACCCACAAGCTTTTTATTAACCAGAATAGACATACTATAACTACCTGGTGTAATATCATTACCATATGCAAAACGCGCAACATCGACCTTTTCTGAGCCCACTAAGAAACTAGTGTTATATAAGTACGCCTGCCCCTTGGAACTATCCTGCGGTATCACAGATGCATCAGTCCCCCAGGCTGCCCCCACCAGAGTTACATTGGCTAACAATAATACCAGAGCAACTTTAGACGTTAAATTTCTGGCATTTGCTTCATTTATCTGGTCCATAGAGAGAATGTCGTCCTTATATAATTCAAAGCAGGTTATAAAAGTATTTCAGTATATTCCTTTGCACCACCTTGATCGTTAATGAGAAGGTAGTTCAGTTTCATAGGCAATGTACTTTCTGGCACTTTAACCTTGGTACTCAAGGACCCGAATGGTGCGATCATGCCAAAACGTTGTAATGAAACCGACACGGGCTTATTATTCACCATGACATCAACCTGAGAAAAAGACAGATAGTAAGGCGATGTATTTTTACAACTGAGCGTCAGCATCTGCGGTGTCTCTTTGTTGCCAGTACACTGCATCTGTTTAGCCAGCTCATCCGTTTTTGGTGTTGCCAGTTCTGCTGGGCGATAAAATAGTTTTATCCTACTTCTGAATGCCAACTGTAAACTATTTTCTTTATTATTGGCGTCTGTTGGCGGTATTTCAAAGACATTAACCCAAAATACAGACTCTCTATCTTTTACCGATATGCTGCCATTATAAATTATACGTAATGACTGTCCCTGCTTAGGTTCCATACGAAACATTGGCGGTGTAATAGCAAACGGTGTTTTAGGCATTTTTGCCGACATGGCTGAATGACCATCATCAACCCATGCTTGAACTAGCACTGGCAATGAATTGTCATTTTCAATGCGCAGAGAAACTTCCTGTTTATCGCTAGGAAAGACCACTCGCGTGCCGTGTATAATAACACTAGCAGATGCATAACTGACATAGTTACTTAATACCAATGCCAAGATGATATAGGGATTTACTTTATTCATATTAGTCTTGTGAAAATCGAAAATGAATAGAGGGGTACCCCCCTCTATATAATAAATTAGCTAACTTACTGGTATGAAAGAGTGTAAGATACTTCAGAATTTGCAGTCCCTACCTCAGCCTCACCAGTTGCGTAATAGGCTGCAACATAGTTCAGTGTCGCATTACCACCAGTCAGCGTAACGAAGGTTTGTGCCGGAATAACACCGTTGACAGGCTGCAAAGCACCCAAGTTGTCATAGAGCGCGATTTCAACATTACTGGCTTCTGAGGTAGCATCCAGATTCAAGCGGCCAGCCGGGTTACCCAACGTCAGAGACTCGAAATGAGCGGCAACCGCGGTGTTACCACCTGTACAGCCTGTCAATTCTATTGCGAAGCTTTTCGCGCCTGCAGTCTGTCCAGAAGTCATCAGGGATGATGCCGGAACATTGCCCAGATTGACTAATTGCGGAGCCGCAACGCCACCATTAATTGAACAGGTGCTTGCAGTGATATTACCGGTGAAATTAACCTGGCCATCCGCAGCACTTGCTAAATGGGAGGCACCAGCCAAGATGAATGATAATGCTAATGCAATTTTTTTCATTTAAAATACCATTTAAGAAGTAAGTTTCCCTATAATCTATTGACTAGATCATATCATTTGAGTCATTCCCTAGCGAACTACAGAATATTAATAACTCAACACCCCGACAAAGCAGAACACACTTAGCCTTGAATGCCTGACTATAATAGTTATCTTTTCCTATTTGTGTATAGATATGAATCACCCATTTTGTGGTAAGCCTTTTCCTGAACCTCTCTAGGATTTTACTTATTTTTTACTCAGAACAATATCCTAAAATATACCATCCCATTGTTTTTGTTATATTTATAACCATATCTTCGTTGCATTTATATTAATTGATAAGCATTCGCATTTGTAAATATAGTTATATCATGTTCCAATATACCGTGCATCCGTTCGATATAGGATACAGATGGCATTGCAACGCCGGTTTTACCTGACGCTGACTGAAAATAGGAGCATTTATCTACTCAGATACAGATGGTAAGGTAAGTTTAGGCGTTATAAATCATGGTAGTTTCAGTATCTAAACCGGGCCATTGTCGGTAATGCCTTTCGATCAGGGCAAAGAAGTCTCCTAATTGGTCAACGATGCCAATCCCCCCGTCTTAACGGTCAGTTTATTTCAAGACGGTAAATTTTTTAGCCCTGCTATAGCCACAATCAAGCTGATTTTTCCGGTGGCTAAAACCCTTGATGCAGCCAGCGTAGTAGACCTGAAAACTGCCAAACTGAGTAATAACCTATTGGTGGGTAGTGTCTTTTGTGGCAATCGCAGCCCAGGTAGTCGAAGTTCTCACATCGGTTGAGCGAGTATTGCTGATAACGGCACAAACAGCTGTCTGATTTTCTTCATGTTAACCCACCCAACTTAAAGACTACGTGATATCACCTTCATAAGAGTGATATGCACTTTCATGTCAGCGGCTCACTCCCTCCGTCTACTACCTATCTATTTTCACTACTATATATATTGCTGTCTCTTATACACATCTGACGCTGCCGACGATGCCAACTAAAAAAGGGGGGGGGGGGGGGGGGGGGGGGGGGGGGGGGGGGGGGGGGGGGGGGG